>CBFHHG010000017.1:27989-30965 GCA_965655585.1 Candidatus Arcticimaribacter sp.
CGCCTGAGTATTCGAGAGTTGTTCCTAACAAATACAAAAGGCTTTTTTTATCCACAACAATTTTGACGTCATTATCTTCGAAAAGACGATCTTCATCAAGCTGTTTTTTATCAAAATTCAAATCATAAGAAAGCCCAGAACAACCACCGCTTTTTACGCCTACACGAACAAAGTCGTTTATGGGATCGAAACCTTCTTCTTGCATTAAAACAGATACTTTTTGTTTTGCAGTTTCAGAGACTTTAATCATAGCTATTTATAATTTTTCTAAATAAAGAACAAATATACAGTATTTGAAGCATTCTGCATTACAATCGTAGATAGATATATACTATTACAAAATTTAAAAAACTAATGGAATTGGGCAATCACGATATCTTTATTTCCTTGGTTCTCTTGAAAGAGTCCGTCGGTACTTTCAGTTGCTCCGATTACAATGATTTTGCCCGAAGCCAATTCAACGACATCGTGAGCCAGATCAAGTGCAGAACCGCCTAAAGAAATGCTATTCAAAACAATATGATCCCGCGAGAGTCGTAAAATCAACATGTCATTATCTCCTTGATTGGACGAGACATCACCATCGTTACTTCTAGAATATCCTGCCAACCATAAAACCCCATCCGATCCAGAAGCTAAACCGCGACCTAAATCAAAAGAAGAACCTCCAAAAGAATCTTCGGACAAAAGAGCCCCAGAAGGGCTTAAGGTTAGAATCCAAAAATCAGAACTCCCTTTAGGAAAACTTCTATTCCCATCGGAACTGAAACTGTTTCCAAAAACAACGATATTGCCATCAGCATTTTCAAGAACCGCATTGGCACCATCAATTTCAGATCCGCCAAGAGTTTTTCCCCATAGTAAATTTCCAAGAGGATCAATTGTTACAACCCAAACATCATAACTCCCTTTTGGGTCTGTTACATCTACATCTGTGCTTTCTGTTGTACCTACTAAAACAAAATTGCCGTTGGCTAGTTCTGTTGCGTCATAAGAGCGATCGTTATTCGTTCCACCGTAATAATTTCGCCATTCAACAACGCCATTTGCATTGATTTTATGACACCAAAACTCGCCTACTCCATGAAGGCTACCCGATCGATTTGCAACGGAATTACCAGCTCCATTTGAAGCTGTAACGTCTAAAAATCCATTGAACAAAGCACCTCCATCTGCGGTTTTTATGATACTATAAGCATGATCGTGCCCGCCGTATCCAAAACTGCGTTCCCACATAAAAACTCCTTGTGCATCTACTCGTAAAACCCAATTATCGTGTTGTCCTTCATTGTTACTTCCGAGACCATCTGCGCTCTGACTATAACCCAACAACATAAAACCGCCATCGTCCATCTGGATTAACGAATGGCCTCGATCGTCTCCAGAACCCCCGTACGTTTTGGTCCACTCCAATTCGGCTTCTGTATTAAATTTCAAAAGCCACAGATCGCTTTCTTCTTGGGCTTTATCGGTGACATCCCCGTCAATACTTTTGGTATTCCCAAAAACAGCAAAACCACCATCTAGAGTTTCAATAACCGCATGAGCAATATCCTCGTTAGTGCCACCAAATGTTTTTACCCACGAAAGTTTTCCTTTAAAAGAAGAAAAGTCTTCTGGAAGATCGCTTGGGCTTTCGCAACCATAAAAGCAAAGTAGTATGAAAATAAAAAATTTATGCATTGTATTATTCGCTTGCTTTAACTAAAAAGAGTCCTGAATCACTATCACTAATTACAATTACTCCGCTTTCAAAATACGGATAAACACTCCATACGCCGTCAAATGTAGTGGCATTATTTGGGGGGTAGGTGTCAAAAAAACCAACTTCTTCCATTACACCCGAAGCAATATTCTGAATATCTATTTCGCGCATACCCGCAGTGTAATTTGCCAAAAAAAAGGAATTGCCTTTGGTGTAGCCATTATGATCAATTGCACTAGTGGCACCTAAATAATTATAGTGCAAAACTGGATTGTCCAAATCTTCTAAATCAAATACAATGGTCTTGGAGCGGTTTCCAAAAGTAAGCTCATCGTATTCATCTCCAAAGTAAAAGTATCGGTGGTCTTCTGCTAACCATCCCTGATGAGTATAGCCATCATTACTATAGGTTATATTAGAAATCAATATCGGAGCAGTTTTATCAGTTATATCGACAATTACAACTTGGTTATTCTCTCGATCTTCACTATTACTTCCAAAGTAAATTTCCTTGCCTTGATGCTCTAAATCTGGCCCATCATAGGTCACTATATGGGCATCGTGTGAGTACGATTCGTCTGAAAAACCTCCAACTAAGATTGGATTAAGCGGATCGTTTATATCAAAAAAAGCAGGGCCACCGTCAAACAAGGCGCTCCCGATCACATAGGCAAAACCACTGGTTTCGTTGATTGCTATATTGTGGGCAAACCCAAAGCTATCAATACGAGCATCGGAAGTAAAGCGCTGCACTCTGGTTACATCGCGTAAACGTGTTAAATCGAAAACCTGCAGGCCGTGATCTGCTGCTTCACTAACAACAAAAGCATAATCTTGATACACCTTGATGTCCCTCCATAAACTTGGCCCGGATGCGGTAGGGAGTTTCCCTAAGTAAACGGGTTGATCCGGCGAACTGATGTCTATAAAAGCTGTTCCATCATTCACTCCCATGATGGCATATTCTTTTCCCGATAGAGCATCGGTCCATCCCCAGCTATCGTTTCCAAATGTAGTACCCATGGTTTCTAGAGAAACCTGGGCCTGTAAATCATATCCTAAACAAGGGTAAATACCTGCTTGTCCGTCTACACACGGGACTAACCCACTCGGTGGGATTGTTACTAATGGATCAGGAATTGGTGAAGGGATAGGCTCATCTACTAAAACAGGTTCAGGTTCTATTGGATCAGATGTGCAGCTAGAAAAAAATGTCAGAGAAACCAAAAGAAGCTTAAAAATAGTTTTCATCAACTGTTATTTTGTATAAA
>CBFHHG010000018.1:0-19113 GCA_965655585.1 Candidatus Arcticimaribacter sp.
CAAACTGCTGGGCTAGGTTTGAATGTACTCTTGTTTTCTATAGAGTTTTTCTTTCTGTTTCTAGGAGTTAAAAGCTTGGGGTTAATTTTTTAAAATGCACACTATAGATTTAAATTGCGATATGGGAGAAGGAGTTGGTAACGATGCTTTACTGATGCCCTTTATTTCATCTTGTTCCGTTGCGTGTGGTGGGCATATTGGTGAAAGAAGAGTCGATTAAAGCAACTCTACTTTTAGCAAAACAGCAAGGTGTTCAAGTGGGCGCACATCCTGCCTATCCAGATCCAGAGCATTTTGGCAGAAAATCCATGCAGCTTTCCAATAAAAAATTAAAAGAAAGTTTGCTTCAACAACTTGGGTTATTCCTCAAATGTTGTGAACTAACCAAAAGCCCAGTTAACCACATTAAGCCCCATGGCGCTTTATACAACGATTTATTTCACGATGCAGCGAAAGTTGAGGTTTTTGTTGCAGTTATAAAAACCCTAATTCCTCAGGCTAAGTTGTACTGTTCCCCTGGAAGTTTATTAGAAAAAGAAGCACTCCGCTATGGGGTTCAAGTCAAACGGGAGGGTTTTATGGATCGTGCGTATAATGAAGATGGGACCTTGCGTTCTCGCTTGTTAGCGGGCGCAGTTTTGACTGATGTAGATGAAGTAGGGTCTCAAGTCTTATCGATTGTACAAGATCGAGCCGTAGCTGTTTTTGGAGGAGGATATATTCCATTATCGGTTCAAACCTTATGCTTGCATGGCGATCATCCGCAGGCGGTGGAGTTAATTCAAACAGTAAATCGACTCTTACAATTAAATGGAATTGATGTACACTGAACAAGATTTTAATTTTACTGCTCTTGGCAGAACCCTAATCCTTGGTTTTTCTTATCAACAAGATGAACATTCACTCTATTTTATTCGTGCCTTGAGAACGGCGATTAACAAGAAGTTTAGCCAACAACTAGAGGATAGTACCACAAACTTTAACAGCATCAACCTTTTTTTTAAAGAAGCTTTTCAACTGGAGCAGATTAAGCCTGAAATATTAAAGACAATAGCCGCCTTGGATTTTAAAAACACCAATCCGACCGCACTCTGGAAACTTCCCGTTTGTGTAGCGGAGGACTATACCACTGATGTACAAGAATTTTTTAACGGGGATCAAAATCTAGTAAGCGATTATGTCGATCGCTTTTTGTCTTTAGAATTTCATCTTGTTTTTTATGGTTTTTTACCCGGATTTCCCTACCTCGGAGGTCTGCCTGCAGAAATGGCGATTCCTCGAAAAGCTACTCCAAGTCGCCTGACGCTGAGTGGTAGTGTGGCGATCGGTGGAGACCAGGTTGGAATTTACCCTCAAGACAGCCCCGGAGGTTGGAATGTTGTAGGTAATTGTCCTGTCCCCTTGATGGATTTCACTAAAAGACCACCCAATCCTATCGAACCAGCAGACCGAATACAGTTTTTTAAAATTTCAAAAGTGGAGTATACCGAAGTTGTTACTGCATTAGAAAATAACACAGATCATCCATACCTAAAACCGTTTGCTCATGATTGAAGTAATCGATGCTGGGTTTTATACATCCATTCAAGATCAAGGTCGCATGGGCTATCGCCATTTAGGTGTTCCTGTTTCAGGTCCAATGGATCAAAAAGCATTTGATTTAGCTCACTATCTGTTGGGCGTAACCTCAGATTTCAGTTGCATTGAATGCACACTGATTGGTCCAATTTTGCGTTTTCATGAACCATGTACTTTAGTTTTAACAGGTGCGCATATGCAAGCTTGGGTAAACGAGAATCCTATACAAAACAACACTCCCATAGCACTACTAGCTGGTGATGTATTGAAGCTTAGACGAGCCACAAAAGGATTACGGACGTATATTACAATCAACCATGCCATTATAAGTCCAGTTGTGTTGGGGAGCACCTCTTTTTATAAGCCATTGACAACTAAGGCAGTCTTAGAAAAAGGCAACCCTATTTTTTGGATTAAATCTAAAAACGAGATTAATAAAAGTAATGCACGAATTCGCTGGGACGATTCTTACCTCTTGAGCAAAGATTTAGCAGTTGAAAAAGGCCCAGAGTTTGGTGTATTGTCTAAGCAAATGCAACAGGAGTTTTTTAGGAAAGCTTTTGTGATATCCAGTCAAAATCGAATGGGCTACCGAATTGCAAGCCCCTTTTCCATGGATTCAGTATCCATGTTAAGTGGCGCTGTACGTCCCGGTACAGTGCAGATAACACCTTCGGGTACACTATTAATTGCTGGGGTTGACGGCCAAGTTTCGGGAGGATATCCTCGAATTTTCCAACTCACAGAAGATGCAATAAGTGTTTTAGTTCAAAAAAAAGAAGGCGATAGGATTAGGTTTAAACCGCTCGATAAACTTCCTCAAAAGGAACCCTAAAACGAGGGCCATAGATTCCACCCTTGTCACGATAACCACAACCAATAATCATACTGACTTCTGCTTTTTTTGGCAGACCAAGAATTTTTTTTACACGCTTGGAATCAAATCCTTCCATGGGACAAGTGTCCATCCCTTTTGCCGCCATACTGATCATAAAATTCTCGGCAGCAAGTGCAGCACTTTTGTGCGCAATTACACGCAAGTCACAACGACCTACCTCTCGATACATGGGCCGTGAGAGACCGATAGTAAAGGCTACAATTTTTCTTGCCCAGCCCAATATTCCAAAAAACTCAAGGTAAACTGTGGGAACCAATTTATTGTAATACTTCAGAGTTCTTTGCTCTTGTTTTGCGTTTCGATTTTCTTGTGAATTGAACTGATTGGTCAGGAAATTTAGGTTTGCAGCGGCTCTGTTTCTCCAAAGATCTTTGCGAACAACTGGAATAACCAATTGTAAGGCAGTTGAGGCTGCGGATTGTTCAAAACATGCTTTTGATAACATTTTAAGTGTATCTGGGTTGGTTATGTGGTAGAATTCCCATAATTGTAAATTACTACTCGTAGGCGCTAGGGTAGCTTTACGAATACAGTTTTTAACATCAGTTGTGTTAAGTTGTTGCTTAGGGTCGTAGCGTCTCACGGATCTTCTAAACGTTATTGCCTCACTAACGGTTTTTTCCATATCTATTTTATTTGTACAATAATAAGGTATTTATCCTAGCGGTTAAAGTCATTTTTTTTTGAAACCAATACCATTTTACGAAATCTATAAAATGTACCGAGGAATTGTATGAATTACACCCATTAATGGGGTTAATGCCCCAAAAAATTACACTTTCAATAAAAGAGAAATTTTAGGGTGAATTAATGGGGTAAAATTCTTTTATTTACAGAAGAATTTCAAGTAAAAATTAATGTTGAATGTCGTTTATTTATGAGGTTTAATATTCTTTATAACAGTTATTTATGTATTATATAACCTTTTGGATTTAGGGCGTTTTTTAAAAAATAGTTTCTAAGCTTTTTTTAAGTGTTATAAATTCGAGTTAGATTTTAAATTAAATGAAATATAATAAGTTTAGTAAAGCAGTAACACAGGATCCTACGCAGCCTGCTGCCCAAGCCATGTTACATGCTATAGGATTGACCGATGAGGATTTTAAAAAACCATTAATCGGCATAGCTTCAACAGGTTACGAAGGGAATCCTTGTAATATGCACCTCAATGATTTATCAGTCGATATTAAGAAAGGAGTTCAAGCTTCTGATTTGGTCGGTTTGATTTTCAATACCATTGGAGTCAGTGATGGAATTTCTATGGGTACACCCGGAATGCGCTTTTCACTTCCCTCACGAGATGTTATAGCCGATTCTATGGAAACCGTAGTACAAGCGATGTCCTACGATGCTTTGGTTACTGTTGTAGGTTGTGATAAAAATATGCCCGGCGCTTTGATGGCCATGCTGCGTTTGGATCGCCCCTCAATTTTAGTTTATGGAGGCACCATCGCACCTGGATGTCATAAAGATAAAAAGTTGGATATTGTATCTGCTTTTGAGGCTTGGGGTGAAAAGGTCGCCGGTACAATGGAAGAATCTGAATTCAAGCAAATAGTAAAAAAGGCTTGTCCCGGAGCTGGGGCTTGTGGTGGTATGTACACCGCAAACACTATGGCTTCTGCCATCGAAGCCTTAGGAATGGCTTTGCCCTATAATTCGTCAAACCCAGCAGTAAGTTCCAATAAAAAAGAGGAATGCGAACGTGTAGGAACTGCTCTTCGACATTTGATTGAGCAAGATATTAAACCATCCGATATTGTTACAAAAAAATCTTTAGAAAATGCGATTCGTTTGGTTGCTGTTCTTGGTGGTTCTACCAATGCTGTACTCCATTTTCTCGCCATAGCTAAAGCAGCGCAGATTGAATTTACGCTGGATGATTTTCAAATATTAATGGATAAGACACCCTTTTTAGCAGATTTAAAACCAAGTGGAAAATACTTAATGGAAGATCTACACAATATTGGTGGAGTCCCTGCTGTATTAAAGTTTATGCTTGCAGAAGGTATGCTTCATGGAGATTGCCTTACTGTTACTGGTAAAACTTTAGCTGAAAATTTAGCCGAGGTAGCCGATTTAAAAGAAGGTCAAGATTTAATTCATCCCGTTGATAATCCAATTAAAGCGAGTGGACACATTCGTGTTTTAAAAGGAAACCTAGCTACAGGTGGCTCTGTTGCTAAGATTACAGGAAAAGAAGGGTTGTTATTCAAAGGTCCGGCACGAGTTTATAACAGTGAATACGATGCCAATGATGGAATTGGAAAAGGAGAAGTTCAAAAAGGAGAAGTCATAGTCATTCGTTACGAAGGCCCAAAAGGCGGGCCAGGAATGCCCGAAATGTTGAAGCCAACTGCCGCCATTATGGGCGCTGGATTAGGTAATGACGTTGCTCTGATTACGGATGGTCGATTTTCGGGGGGTACCCACGGTTTTGTAGTTGGTCACATTGTACCCGAAGCCCAAACCGGTGGAGCAATTGCCCTTGTTGAAAATGGTGATATTATAGAAATAAATGCAGAAAGCAATACCCTAAAGGTGTTGGTTAGCGATCAAGAATTGGCAGAAAGAAGATCAAATTGGAAAGAACCTGCGTTCAAATTCCAACGCGGGGTTTTATATAAATACATTAAAAACGTTTCTACAGCTTCAGAGGGTTGTGTAACGGACGAGTTTTAATATGGAAAATAAAAAAAAGAATTCTATTTCAGGAGCTGAAGCTGTAATACGTTGTCTTTTGGAAGAAGGAGTAGATTTGATCTATGGATACCCAGGAGGTGCGATCATGCCTATTTATGATGAGTTGTATAAGTTTAGTGATAATTTGACTCATATTTTAACAAGACACGAACAAGGAGCTACACATTCTGCACAGGGTTACGCCCGCACTTCTGGTAAAGTTGGAGTTGCTATAGCTACGTCTGGCCCAGGAGCAACCAACTTAGTGACCGGAATTGCAGATGCTCAAATCGACTCTACACCCATGGTCTGTATTACAGGTCAAGTAGCGTCACATTTATTAGGCTCAGATGCTTTTCAAGAAACCGATATCATTGGGATTTCTACTCCAGTAACTAAGTGGAACTACCAAATCACCAAAGCAAGTGAGATTCCTGAGATTATGGCCAAGGCTTTTTATATTGCTCGATCGGGAAGACCAGGTCCTGTACTTATAGACATTACAAAAGATGCACAGTTTGAGTTATTTGACTTTTCATATGAAAAATGCAAAGGGGTTCGGAGTTATGTACCCGTACCCAGTCTTGACGCAAATCAAGTAGCAGCTGCAGCTGAACTTATAAATAAGGCAAAAAGGCCCATGATTATTTGGGGACAAGGCGTTATTCTTGGTCAAGCAGAAGAAGAGTTTAAAGCCTTTGTTGAGACTTCGGGTATTCCAGCCGTATGGACTATCCTCGGTTTATCCGCACTTCCTACCAAACATCCACTCAATTTCGGAATGGTTGGGATGCATGGAAACTACGGACCTAATGTTTTAACAAATGCATGTGATGTTTTGATTGCAGTCGGAATGCGCTTTGATGATCGTGTTACCGGAAATCTAGAAACCTATGCAAAACAAGCTACGGTAGTTCATTTAGAAATTGATCCTGCAGAAATCAGTAAAAATGTAAAAGCTGATTTTCCTGTTTTGGGTAGTTGTAAAGAAAGCCTTCCTCAGCTTACCCGTTTAGTTAAACACAAAGAATATGCCGATTGGAAACAGCTTTTTGCTGACCATATGGCAATAGAAATTAAAGAGGTTATTAATGGCGATACCCTGCCAATTAAAGAAGGCCTGACCATGGGTGAGGTAATCGTTGGAATTAATAAACATACCCATGGAGATGCTGTGATTGTTACTGATGTTGGACAACATCAGATGATTGCTTGTCGATATGCCGAATTTGTTCAATCTAAAAGTAATGTTACTTCAGGTGGATTAGGGACTATGGGCTTTGCATTACCCGCAGCAATAGGGGCTAAGATGGGAGCACCTGATCGTGAAGTAGTAGCTGTTATTGGTGATGGTGGGTACCAAATGACCATTCAAGAACTTGGCACTATTTTTCAGAATAAAACTGCTGTCAAAATTGTTGTTCTAAATAACGATTATCTGGGTATGGTACGTCAATGGCAACAATTGTTTTTTGACAAGCGATACGCATCTACCGAAATGACCAATCCAGATTTTGTGACCATTGCAAAAGGATATCATATAGATGCACAACGTGTAAGTAAGCGAGAAGATTTAGATCAAGCCATTGAAACAATGATTGCATCTGACAAACCTTACTTTCTCGAAGTATGCGTAGAAAAAGAAGCTAATGTGTTTCCGATGATACCCACAGGTGCCTCGGTTTCCGATATACGATTGAAATAATGAGCGAATTAACAAAATACACCATATCCATATACACAGAAAATAATGTAGGTTTGCTGAACCGTATTTCGGCTATTTTCTTAAAAAGACATATTGACTTTCTAAGTTTTTCTACTTCTCAGTCTGAAATCCCTGATGTTTTTCGATTCATCATTGTAGTTAGCATGACAGAATCTGGAGTTCGAAAAATTGTTCAACAAATTGAAAAGCAAATTGATGTCATAAAAGCTTTTTATCACACAGACGAAGAAACTATTTTTCAAGAATCGGCATTATATAAAGTAAAATCAAGTTCTTTGTTCGAAGAACGTCAAATTCAAAATATGATTAAAGACAGTCACGCCAATATTGTGACCGTTTCGCCTGAATATTTTGTTATTGAAAAAACAGGTTTTCGTGATGAAACCGAAGAGCTGCGAGTAGCACTTGCCCCTTTTGGTTTGCTGCAGTTTGTACGCTCGGGAAGAATATCAATTACAAAAGAAAAAATGGGAATCTCAGAGATTCTTAACTCATTTAAACAACAAAATAAAGACTAAACTATTTACAATGGCAAATTATTTCAATCAACTTTCACTTAGAGATCAACTCAATCAACTTGCACAATGTCGTTTTATGGATGCTTCAGAATTTGAAGATGGAATTGCAGCTTTAGCAGGCAAAAAAATTGTAATCGTAGGTTGCGGTGCACAAGGATTAAACCAAGGACTGAATATGCGCGATTCTGGATTGAATATTGCGTATGCTTTGCGTCAAGGTGCAATTGATCAAAAAAGAGCTTCTTATCAAAACGCAGTTGAAAATAAGTTTTCTGTAGGCAGTTATGAACAAATGATTCCAGACGCAGATGTTGTTATCAACCTTACACCAGATAAAAATCATACGCCTGTAGTTCAAGCCGTTATGCCTTTAATGAAAAATGGAGCAACACTTTCTTATTCACACGGATTCAATATCGTAGAAGAGGGGACTCAGGTTCGTGAAGACCTTACGGTTATTATGGTAGCCCCTAAATGCCCTGGTTCTGAGGTAAGAGAAGAATATAAAAGAGGTTTTGGAGTACCGACTCTAATTGCTGTTCATCCAGAAAATGATCCTCAAGGCCATGGATTAGATCAAGCAAAAGCCTATGCTGTTGCTACTGGTGGTCATCGTGCCGGTGTATTAGAATCCTCATTTGTGGCTGAAGTTAAGTCCGATTTAATGGGAGAACAAACCATCTTATGCGGTGTGCTACAAACCGGTTCAATTTTGTGTTTCGACAAAATGATTGAACAAGGGATTGAGCCAGCTTACGCGGCTAAATTAATTCAGTATGGATGGGAAACCATTACCGAAGCCCTCAAGCACGGTGGAATAACGAACATGATGGATCGTCTTTCTAATCCTGCAAAAGTTAAAGCATTTGAACTTTCAGAAGAATTAAAAGAAATTATGGAGCCTTTATTCCATAAGCATATGGATGATATTATGTCGGGTCATTTCTCTAAAACCATGATGGAAGACTGGGCTAATGACGATAAAAACCTTTTGGGTTGGAGAGCGGCAACTGGCGAAACTGCTTTTGAAAAAACAAAGGTAACCGACCAAGAAATTTCAGAGCAAGAGTTCTTCGATCACGGTGTATTGATGGTGGCTTTTGTTAGAGCAGGAGTAGAGCTTGCTTTTGACACAATGGTGGCAGCTGGGATTAAAGAAGAGTCTGCTTA
This sequence comes from Candidatus Arcticimaribacter sp., assembly GCA_965655585.1. Classification (GTDB taxonomy): domain Bacteria; phylum Bacteroidota; class Bacteroidia; order Flavobacteriales; family Flavobacteriaceae; genus Arcticimaribacter. Next base: position 8,573 of record CBFHHG010000018.1, read on the forward strand.
CTATGAGTCTTTGCACGAAACTCCATTGATTGCAAATACCATTGCACGTAAAAAATTATTTGAAATGAATCGTGTTATTTCGGATACGGCAGAATACGGATGCTACCTATTCGATCATGCTTGTAAGCCAATGCTTACCGAGTTTATGAAAAAAATAAATATTGATGTTATTGGAACAGCTTTTGCTGCTGATCAAAATAACGGTGTTGATAATAAAAAACTCATAGACATCAATGAAATCATACGTTTTCACCCCATCGAAATGATCGGTTACGAACTGCGTGATTCTATGACAGCAATGAAGAAAATCGTTTAACTATTGCATAAGAAACCCACTGTTTTAGGAGCTCAAAAAGCACTACAAGTACTTTCTGCTGTAGTGCAAGAGACTCCATTGCAATTTAACAAACGCTTATCTGATATCTTTTCTACCGCTATTTTCCTCAAACGAGAGGATCAACAACAGGTACGTTCTTTTAAGATAAGAGGGGCTTACAATAAAATTAACGCACTTGATCCCAAAGAGCTTAAAAAAGGAATTGTTTGCGCAAGTGCTGGTAACCATGCTCAAGGCTTTGCTTTTTCTTGCAATCAACTGCAGATTAAGGGAATTGTTTACATGCCCATACCGACCCCAAATCAAAAGGTTGAACAGGTAAAAATGTTTGGGGGTTCTTATGTTTCTATTGTTTTAATAGGAGACACCTACGATGACTGCCAGCAAGCTGCGCTTGCACATTGTAAAAAAGACGGACTAGCTTTTGTACATCCCTTTGATGATGTGGATGTAATCGAAGGACAAGCAACAATTGCCATTGAACTTATAAAACAAGCAAACAAACCTTTGGATTATGTTTTTGTTCCCATTGGTGGTGGTGGTTTGATTTCAGGAATTTTAACTGTTTTTAAGGCATTATCTCCGAATACAAAAATTATTGGAGTAGAACCTTTAGGCGCTCCTTCCATGAAAACTTCTCTTGAAAACAAGAAAAACACAAGACTACAAAAAATAGATAAGTTTGTTGATGGTGCTGCAGTTCAACAGGTAGGGAATCTAAGTTATGAGATTTGCGAAGAACATTTAGATGACTGTATTACAGTAGCTGAAGGTCGAATTTGCCAGGAGATTTTAGATTTATATAATAAAGAAGGTATTGTTGCCGAACCTGCTGGGGCTTTGGCTATAGCTGCTCTAGATCAATATGCATCAACAATTAAAGGAAAACAAGTTGCAGTAATTCTGTGTGGCGGAAACAACGATATTACCCGTACTCCAGAAATTGAGGAACGCGCTTTACTCTATGCCCAATTAAAGCATTATTTCATTGTTCGCTTTCCACAACGAGCAGGCGCTCTAAAAGACTTTGTTACCCATGTTTTAGGACCTGATGATGACATTACACACTTTGAGTTTTCAAAAAAAAGCAACCAGCATTTTGCTCCTGCTGTAGTTGGTGTTGAGTTAAAAAAAGAAACAGATTTTGTTCCGCTTATGGAACGAATGAAAACCCAAGGGTTTTATGGGGAATACCTTAACGACAAGCCTGATTTATTTGATTTCTTAAAAAATTAAAGGGAGTACAAATTCAAAAACGGCTATCAAAAGTACTACTGCTATACAATTGATTATAATTCCAACCCGAGCCATTTCATGTACCTTAATAAACCCGCTGGCAAATACAATTGCATTGGGAGGTGTTGCCATGGGTAGCATGAATGCACAACTACTGGCCATAGTTACTGGGATTAACAAATAGAGTAATGGTATTTCAAGACCAAGCGCAATTCCTGCAACTACAGGAGCTAATACAGCTACAAGCGCCACATTACTCATCAGTTCTGTCATAAAGAGCATCAGGATAATTAAGAAGGATGCAGTTAGTAAAATGCTGAAGTTTCCATCGGCGATATAGGTAGTGATCAGCGATACAATTCCCGTTGCTGACATTCCTTTTGCTAGCGCAAGCCCTCCACCAAAAAGGATGAGAATTCCCCAAGATAATTTTTGTGTATCCTGCCAATCTAAAATAAAGTCACCTTTTTTCAAATCAAAAGGTATCGCAAAAAGGGCAAGGGCACCTAAAATGCTAATCACGGTATCCGATAGTTTTAGCCCAGGGAATATAGAGTTAATTAAAGTCCTAAAAATCCAAAGTGATACTACAACTCCGAACACCCAAAGGACTTGTTTTTCCTTTGGTCTGATTGGACCTAACTTTTCAAGTTCATTATCGATGACTTCTTGTGAGGCACTAAATTGAAGGCCTTTTGTTGAAAACATTCCGTATACCAAAACCAGATAAATGATAGTAATCATCACGATAGCAAATGGCAAACCGATCATCATCCATTTAACAAAAGAAATCTGTATTTGATATTCATTTTCTAAAAGCCCGATGAGTACCGAGTTTGGAGGAGTACCAATTACAGTCGCAATTCCTCCGGCATTAGCAGAGAATGCAATTCCCAGCATCACACTTAAAGCAAAATTTTGTGTTTGTTTTGTTGAAGTTTCTTGTTGATCAATAAGTAAATTAATTACGGATAAGGCAATGGGTAGCATAACTACTGTGCTTGCGGTATTACTGATCCACATGCTCATGAATGCGGTTGCAATCATAAAACCCAAAATTACTTTATTGGGTGAGGTCCCCGTTTTTTTTATAATCGTCAGGGCAATCCTTCGGTGTAAGTTTACTTTTTCAAGACCCAAAGCTAAAACAAACCCTCCAAAAAAGAGAAATACAATAGAGCTACCGTAGTTTGCCCCAACATCATTGACAGCCATAACACCTGTCAAAGGAAAAATGATCAATGGAAGTAATGCAGTTACCGAAATAGAAACTGCTTCGCTAATCCACCAACTCACCATCCATAAAGCAGTTGCGAGAACTGCTGTAGCTTCAAAGGATAAAGTGCTGAATGGAAAATTGAGAACCGTTATAAACAGTATGGGCCCAGCAAAGAGTCCGATTTTTTTTGAAAGGGGATGTGTATGCATAAAAAAGTTGATTCCATTTTAAACTTAAAGATACTTGAGTTTAAATGGACGAACAACTTTTTCTTCTAACTAATTTTTAATATTTTTGAGAGTAATTATTTCATGAAATATTCGCTTTTCCTCTGAATTTACTAACTGTTCACAATATAATCATTAACTTAGTTTAATATTACCATTAAAAAGTTAAACAAAACTTCATTATGACGCAGCTTTCCAAAAGTACGACTATGGTATCCCCACAATTTAAGAACCACATTCACTGCAACGAGTATTTGGTTGATGGTGTTTTGCATACCTGGAAAGGGGCTACGTCTGAGGTGTATTCGACCATTCAATCGGAAGATAAAGACGGTCATGTGGGACCGACACTTTTAGGCTCAATTCCCGATATGGAAACCGATGCAGCTTTAGCGGCATTAGGAGCTGCCGAAAAAGCGTACAACAGGGGTCAGGGGGTTTGGCCAACGATGAAGGTCAAAGATCGTTTGCGATGCTTGACAACCTTTGCAGAAAAAATGAAAGATTCTCGGGAGCAAGTAGTAGAGTTGCTTATGTGGGAAATAGGGAAAAATAAAGCAGATTCATACAAAGAATTTGATCGTACCGTAGATTATATTTTTGATACCATCGAGGCTTATAAAAAATTGGATCGTAAAAGTGCTAAATTTGATAAACAATCGGGTATCCATGCCCATATTAGAAGAGGCCCTTTGGGTGTTATTCTGTGTTTAGGACCGTATAATTATCCATTAAATGAAACTTTTTGTTTGCTTATCCCTGCTATTATCATGGGGAATACTACAATTTTCAAACCTGCAAAACACGGAGTATTACTTATAACACCTTTGCTGAAAGCATTCCAAGAGAGTTTTCCAGCTGGTGTGGTTAATATTTTATTTGGACGTGGACGTAAAATTGCATCTCCCATTATGGAAACTGGAAAAGTTGATGTTTTGGCCCTGATTGGACATAGTTCATCAGCTGTTGCACTTCAAGATTTACACCCCTACAAAAATCGCTTGCGTTTAGTTTTGGGATTGGAGGCAAAAAATCCAGGTATTATTTTACCAGATGCTGATTTAGATTCTACCATAAAGGAGTGCATATCTGGTACGCTATCATACAACGGACAACGTTGTACAGCACTCAAAGTACTCTATGTTCATGAATCCATCGTTGATGAGTTTAACAAACGTTTTTCGGAAGCAGTGGATGCTTTAAAATTTGGTTTGCCTTGGGAAGATGGTGTTTTCTTAACCCCTTTACCAGAGCCAGGAAAACCAGCTTATATACAAGAATTAATCAAAGATGCGGTTGCTAAAGGCGCAAAAATAATGAATAAAAGAGGAGGGGAGTTGACAGATAATTACTCTTTTCCAGCTGTTTTATACCCAGTTAATGATAAGATGAGTGTTTATCATGAAGAACAGTTTGGACCCGTAGTACCGGTGATATCTTATTCTGATATTAATGAACCTCTAGATGCCATGGCTACTTCCGAATACGGTCAACAGGTTAGTTTGTTTGGAAGAGATGTTCGCAAATTAGCTCCGCTGATTGATGTATTAGCCAACTTGGTATGTCGTGTTAATTTAAACAGTGCTTGTCAACGTGGACCAGATGTATATCCGTTTACGGGACGTAAAAATTCTGCTGTGGGTACTTTAAGTGTATACGATGCACTTCGTTCATTTTCTATTCGAACGTTTGTGGCTGCCAAAGACACACCTTACAACAACGAGATCCTAGATACGCTAATGGATTCTAAAGAATCTAACTTTGTAAATACGGAGTATTTGCTCTAGGTTTAAAAATATTGACCGATACCAAAAACCAACCCACCGGGACTGTTGTCGAAAGCGAAACCATAATCGATTCGAATGATGGCTCTGAAGATGAATTTGTGAATTATTCGCAGTCCTACACCTGCGCGCGTTTCTATGGATTTGTTTTTGAAAAAGGTATTGAGGTTTTCACCCGCTTGTCGCAAACTTCCAATATCCCAAAAGCTGTTGGCTTGTAATACAAACCATTTCTTTTCAATTAGGGTATGACGATATTCGGTATTCAGTGCCCAAACCCCGCTACCGCGCTGTACCAGATTTCCAATTCCTCGAATGTTTTGGTTGTTGTCTATTGCAAAAGGAGGAAAAGGGGAAGGCGTGTTGGTAGCCAAACCAATTTTAAGTCGGCTTGCCCAGTTGCCTTTACTTTTTATTCTCTTATAGAAAAATAAATCATTTATAAAAGAGACAAACTGCCGGTCACCATTGATGTTGATTCCCGTGACATAAGTAAAGTTTGAACTGTTTCTAAAGCCTTCTATAAAGTAATAGTGATAATTTAAGCTATTGTAATCATGCAGCACCTTGCCTATAAATTTACTAGTTTCAAATTCACTGGATACATTGGGAAGTTCAACCCCTTTATTTAGAACATATTTTTCGGCAATAGTTCCAAACCCGAGACTCACTTTGTTTTTTAAATTCATCTCATAGTCTAGCAATATTTCTAGGGAGTTGTTGGTGTAATCATAAAAAGACTCGTTGAATTCATCTCGAATAGGCTCCAGTGTTTTATTGTGTTGACCAATTATATTATATCCTAATTGGGACGTTATAAAATTGGGGTTTCCAAACAAAAAGCCGTAACCTGAATAAATATTTTTTCTATAAAAAAAACCTGCGGTATAACCGCGCCCTAAAAAGTTATAATCATTAATTCCTAGATGATAGGCAAATTGATCTTCAACTGTAGTCCATAAGTCCACTGCCGGAATAAGGGTGAAATTCTCTTCAATGTGGAAAACCAACTGAGCTTCTTTTTCATTAATTTGAATGATTTCATAGGTAGCGTGACTCACCGCAGGTTCTCGAATTAAGCGTAAGACGTCGGCCTGAACTAGGCTACTGTCAATTACTTTCCCTGCTTCACTATGAATGAGTATATCAATAAAACTTAGCGCTGATTTTTTTAACCCTTCTACTTTAATTTCACCTATAATTGGCACTTTGTTTTGTTGTGCAGTAAGCATCCAACCAAATAAGCAAATGAAGAGGAATACACCCTTTGTTTTTTGAATTAAAATCATAGGACTTAGTCTAACAATGCTCGTAAGCCAAAATTAAAAGTCTGCCCTAATCCGGTGTCATTTCCACGAACAAAATTGGTATAAATCACCTCTAGATTAATTGCACGGGTTAGTTGGTATTTTGCTCCAGCACCAACTGCAGTATAGTTTTGTGAGAAACCATTGTTTATTGCGATCAGGTTGTAGTGCTGTACCAGCCCAAGAACTGTAAAGTTTTGATTAGGGAAATAACTAACAAAAACACCTGGGGCAACCCCTAGGGAATCGTTTGCATAACTGGATTCTTTCTTTCCGAAACTGTATAGCGTATTTACCTCAGTAAAAATTTGAAATAACTCATTATTTGATACATAGTCATAGAACAATTTATTTTGCCAAATAAAGCCTTTTTGGTCTAAAAAGACAGCCGATATTTCTTCTTGATCAATTGTTGGGATGTGAAATGCTGATTGTATTGTAAAATTACTCACTTGTTTTATAGGTGAAAATTTTATTGAGGGAGCAAAACTTGTTATTCCCGACCTACTGGATTGAGCTTGATTGTTTTTAAATTCAAAAACAGATAGTGCATCCATTCCATTAATTGTATTGGAACGGTATTCAATGCTAAGCCCAACATTTATTGTCTTGGACTCATTGATTCCAGTAAAAACATCAAGGGAAGAAGTGAAAAAATTTTGTCTAGGACGATCAGCTTTAGTACCATTTTTATCGACCCCCCTAACTTCGGTATACAGGTTGTTGAACCATTTTATATCCCACTGTCCTTTGGTTAAAAGTTTGGAAGGTGAAAATGTAAAGAGATTACTTTTTGTAGCTAGACTGTCTTTTACTTGTGCTTGAGCGACTATACAGCAGCAAAGAGCCAAGACTCCTAAGAGAACTTTGTATTTCATGAGGTAAAATTTGAGTAAGGTGAAAGTAGCAAATACGATGCCAATATCAAAACTTTTGTATTACAAATCAATTAGTTACCTTAGGTATTTAAATATGATTCGATTGAAAATAATATATAATACTATATGCGTTTTTTTTGTGTGTATTGGGTTCAGTTCAGTTTCGTGTGTTTCCTTAAAGCAATATCCACTTGAAAGCTATAGTTGGGCAGCTCCAGAAGTCCGACAGTTCGAAGCCTTGGATCGAGCCCAAGAATATGCTGATAATGCTATTTTATTTATTGGAAGTTCTAGTATTCGTTTATGGAATTCCCTTGAGGAAGACATGAAGCCTTTTCCTGTTATTAAAAGAGGCTACGGAGGTGCTCATTTTCGTGATATTATTTTTTATACAGATCGAATTTTAGCCAACCACATGCCAGAAATTATCGTTTGCTTTGTTGCCAACGACATTAAAGGCGTCCCAGAAGATGAAAGCCCAAAGAAGGTTTTGCGGTTAATCAAATACTTTATAAAACAAGTTCGAGAAAAACATCCAACAACGCCTTTAGTCTTTATAGAGATAACGCCCACACCAAGCCGATGGAAACAATGGAAGGCAATTGAAAAAGTAAATCGATTGGTTGAAGAATTGTGCGTGCGTAAAGAGGGACTTTATTTTGTGTCCACGGCTTCAGCTTTCTTAGCTGAAGACAAGAAACCCAATGATTCGTTATTTATATCCGATCGTTTGCATTTGAATTCCAAAGGATACAGGGTTTGGAATCGGTTAATTAAGAACGAACTTAAAAGAATAAAGAAATCAAAAAGCCTTTAAGGAAGATTCACATAGGCCCAATACATTAGGGCAAATTGAATTGGAATTCGAACCCCAAGCGCCCAAAGGGACATGCCCAACCTATTTCCCGGCAGCAGCATATTGACGTGGACTATTAAAAATACAGCTAGCATGGCAACAATACCCCATAGCGCAATGCTTCTTGTCACTGGGAAAAGAACTCCTAAACCCAGAACGATCTCGGCAACGCCGCTCCAGTAAATTAATGCATCGTGTGCAGGTAAGAATTTAGGCATCATGGGCCTGTAGAAACCGGTATGGGTAAAATGAACAATTCCTAGGATGAAATAAATTCCCCCCATACAATATAGTTGTATCATATCAGTTTATGTTATCAGTTGTTTGGAGTGATTCTTTTACCCTGTTTTGTTTGATGAATTGGCGTGCATGATCCACACTTTCCATAGGCCGTTCTTCCATAGGTACATGCCCCGTTTCCTTCATCACAATCAAACTACTGTTTGGGAGTTTGTTCATGAATTTCGCTCCATTTTCGACGGGTATCCAAAGGTCATTTTCGCCCCAAATAAGTAAAGTAGGGGCCAGCACTAGTGACAAGCGATCCGTATCATCTTGCCCTTCTAAATTTGCACGTTCAATAAAAGCAATACGACTGCCTTCTCTTAAAATCATTTGATGATAACGATCAATCAATGCTTCACTTATTTTACTGTCATCGAAATAGACTTCTTCTAAATTGTCTTTTACAAAGGATCTGGGTGTGATGAGTTTTAAAAGTTGATTGAGCACTGGAATTGAAGCTAATCTAAAAATTAAGGGACGTTCCTTTTCTGATGGGAATCCAGCTGGATTTAGCAAAATGAGTTGTTTTACTTGTTCCTGATGATCTGAGGCATAATGCCAGCCAATAGAACCCCCTAAAGAATTTCCAGCAAGAACAAAATCAGCAACTCCAAGTTGGTTTAGAAACTGCTCTAAAAAACGATTGTAGGTTTCTAAATCGTATTGGTTTGTAGCATTTGGGCCCGTAATACCAAAAGCTGGAAGATCCATGCGTATGACACGATACTCTTTTATAAGCTCTTCGGTCCAAGCATCCCAAGTGTGTAAAGAGGCACTGGTACCGTGCAGGAGCACAATTGGATAGCCAGCACCTTCATCTTTGTAATGCACTTCTAATCCATCTACTGAAATGAATTTCGAATTGGAGTCAGTATACTGTTTTTTTAAGGTTTCAACACTAACATTAGGTGTTCTTGCTACCAATAGGAGCGTGAGTATTGCTCCAAAAAAAAGCACAAATATTTTTAAAAACGTATTTATAAACTTAGTCGATATCATCCTTCAATTAACGCATTTAAAACGGGTAAAGCAAACGGGGACTTATTTTTTTAAAGTGCTTGAACTATATGGGTTGCTCAATAACTCCTTGAAAATCTCCCATCTTTTTTCAGGGAACTCTGGATCGGCACCCCAAAACTTCATGTGCTGGGCTACTTGGTCTCTTCCTAGGTTGTAGTTGATTACATAACTGCGGTTGGTTTCGATGAAATTTAAACGTTGAATGGCCTTCTTTGGAGAAAAAAGCAAGTACTTTTCTATCATTCCAATTGCTTCCTCTCTTCCGATTACTCCGTTGAGATACCGCCGTGCAATTTCATTTTCTGCGTACTTTAATTTTGCTTTCAGTTCCTGCACTTTATGAAACTTTTCAGCTTTCTTTTTTGGTATTCCAACAATCGGAAACAGCTGGTCCCGTTCAAAGCTAAGGCGCTCTTCCCCGGGGAATACCATATCAATACCATAATTTGCACTTCCTTCAGAAATAAACGATAAAGGCGAAAAAAGTGGATAAACTGAATATTCCATCCAACCCTTTGTATTTACTAAATTCTGATCCAGCAACATCATATAGATGTGGTGGCCTGGGTATCCTTCATGGCTTGCTAAATCTATTGCTCGATCGATGTGGATTGGGAAGTCTGTATTGATCTGTATCAGACTTTGACTGTCACCTTGATAGTAGTTATATCCACTCCATACTTTGTCGTTTACATATTCTAGAACAAAATTTTCCTGAGCGGGCAAATCTAAATATTGCTTGGTGATCGCCCTCGATTCTGCTATGGCAACACTAAAAACAGAGTCTAGCAAGTTTTTAGGAATTATAAACTGTTCCATGAATGATGTATATCGAGACGATAAAACGGCATCTCCACCAAGTAGTTGATCCATGGTGTCTAGCAATTTGTCAAAATAACTCAAAGGGTAGAAAGGAGGCTCTGCATCGTATAATAGAGCAGCTTCTTCGTCAAATGAATAGGTTTTTCCTCCAATCATTTCGACTTTAGTTCTTAGCGCTATCAATTGCTTTTGCAGCATTTCAATCCTAGGTTGGTTTATATTTGGATTTTTAGATTCGAGGAGAACTGTACACTTATCAATGAGCGCATTAGCAGAATTCACCAAAGTTTCTTGAGGAAAAACGTTTGCTTTTTGTTCGCTGGGTTGCCATTCTTCAGGCCCAAAATAGGCATCTACTACAGCCGAATCATACTGACCTACTTTAAGAACCAAACGTACATAATCTTCGGCAATTACTTCAATAGTTGTAGGGCTTGGCGTGGATTTACAATTTGTAAGGAATACACCAATAAAGATTAATAATATTTTTTTCATACGGCGTTGCATAAGACTTTCAATGAACCAAGTTATGCTATTCTGATGAATTATAAAATTTAACAGCAACTTGGA
>CBFHHG010000018.1:19213-30267 GCA_965655585.1 Candidatus Arcticimaribacter sp.
CAACTAATCTCAAATTTATTTAGTTTTACGTTGTGGTGTATGTATGGTTTTTGAAAGCTTCATCCCTATGGAACAGCTCAGTATTTTTGATATTTTTAAAATCGGAGTAGGACCTTCGAGCAGTCATACGCTTGGCCCTTGGAAAGCAGCCCTAGCTTTTAGAAATACGCTCAAAACAGGTGCATTCGATAGTATATCAATTACACTTTATGGTTCCCTTTCCAAAACGGGGAAAGGTCATAAGACTGATGTTGCGGTTCAATTGGGTTTATCAGGACTCATCCCAGAAACTACTAGTAGCTGCGAAATGGATCGTATTCTAGATCAAATCAAAATAACAGAAACCCTATTTTTCGATTCCGATAGTATCTCTTTTTCACCACAACGGCATATTGATTTTTCTAATCGTTTACATGAGGCACATCCCAATGTCTTAACTTTTAGAGCCTCTCGAAAAAAAGAAACTGTTTTGGAACAAACCTATGCGTCCTTAGGAGGAGGGTTTATTCGGTTACTTGGCGATTCAGTGCCTGAAAAGAAAAAGATTGATTTTCCATTTCCAATTGAAAATGGAGCGGATGTTTTGCAACATACCCAAAACAATAGACTAGACTTTCACGAGATTGTATTCCAAAACGAACAGCATCTTAGGACTTCTGAGCAAATCAACTTCAAGCTGCAAGAGATTTATGATACGATGAAACTATCTGTATATAAAGGTTGCATTACTGAGGGCATTCTCCCGGGGGGGTTAAAAGTAAAAAGACGTGCACGTGCACTTTGTTCAAAACTACTGGAGGAGCATCAATATAAAACGATAGATGCCTGGGAAGAAGCCCTCAGAAAAACACCCTTAGTATTCAACACGCTTAATACATGGATCAGTTGTTTCGCCTTGGCAGTAAACGAACAAAATGCAGCCATGGGTAAGATTGTTACTTCACCAACCAATGGAGCCGCAGGAGTAATTCCAGCAGTACTCTTATACCAACAATATTTTACTACAAATAGAGGCTTTGAAGATGTAAAAAAGTTCTTGCTAGTAGCAGGAGAAATCGGTTGTCTGTTTAAAAAAGGTGCTACAATATCAGCAGCTGAAGGGGGATGCCAAGCTGAGATTGGTGTTTCTTCTGCTATGGCAGCCGCAGGCTTGACTGCATGTTTAGGGGGAGGCACAAAGCAAATTTTAATGGCTGCCGAAATTGCTATGGAACATCACTTGGGGTTGACTTGCGATCCAATTCAGGGACTGGTACAAGTGCCTTGTATTGAACGAAATTCTATGGGGGCCATTAAAGCCATTATGGCTTCAAATTTAGCCTTGAACGGAAATCCCGAAGATGCAATTGTAAACTTTGATCAGGTCGTAAAAACCATGTGGGAAACTGGGCTGGCAATGAATTCTAACTTTAAAGAAACATCAGAAGGTGGATTGGCAATTCATGTAGCTGTCTCTTTTCCCAGTTGCTAAAAAATATGCGACTATATGTTGGGATAAAAAATCTTGACAATGATATCGGCGTGTTTTTCGACTTCTTTTTCATCAAATGGATCAATACCGAATTGCTTTTTCATTTGATAGTTGAACAAAAAAATGGAGTTGGCAGCGCTGAAAAAAATTGTAGTTAGGTTTGGGATAGGAAAATCTTCGCTTAAACCCTTTTTTACCAACATTCCGTGTAATTGACTTGTCTTTAAAGTTAGCGGTTTGAGAACATGCTCAATTAACCAATCACTTCGAGGGGATTCTTGTGTCATCTCGTGTACAATGACCAGGTAGAGTTCTGGGAATTTTGAATTGTAGTAAATGAACTGACGTGCCAAGGTCTTTGCAGTATCTTTTAGTGATAAATGCTTTAGGAGTTTGAAGGTCATTACAGACTCTTTCAAATAAGCATCAAAAGAAGTACTTACAGCTTTTTTCCATAAGTCTTCTTTATTCCCAAAATGATAGTGCAAGAGGGAATCATTGACCGCACATTGGGTTGAGATTTTATTTATACTGGTACCGCCATAGCCGTGTTTTGAAAACTCTTTTAACGCTTTGTTTAGAATCGCGCCCCGATCGATGCCCGATTTCTCAGTTGGACGACCCCTTTTGCGTTTGTTGATTTTATTTGTATCCTCTTTGTTGCTCATTTATTGTCAAATTAAATGATTTTAAAGCAGATTTAAAAATTGTAAGCATTCATTTTTTAAATTAATTAAGAACTTAACCAATATATTTCTATATTTGTTTTATTGATACGCTTTAGAATTCATGATCTATACCTCAATTACTGTTGAACGAAAAGAAAACTTCGCGATTGTCCAGTTGGATGGTGGTAAGGTTAATGAAATAAACACAGCAATGGTTCGTGATTTAAAGCACGTTTTTACGGTATTTGATCAAGACGATTCGGTTCGTGGGATAATCCTCAGCGGACGACCACACGGATTTAGTGCTGGGTTGGATATTGTTAACATTGCCATGGGAGGAACAGTGAAAGCATCAGAATTTTGGACGTATTATCACGAAGCATTGCAGGCCATGATTCGATTTTCAAAGCCCTTTGTATGTGCCATTACAGGTTATGCACCAGCAGGAGCGACCATTCTTGCGCTTTGTGCAGATTACAGGGTGATGGGCAGAGGAGCTAAACATGTTGTTGGGATGCACGAATTTAAGTTGTCCATTAAAGTTCCCGAATTACTTTCCGATATATACGCTTATCATTTAGGGGAAAAACAAGCTTGGGAGGCTGTACAGCAAATGAAACTTTATACTAGCGATCAAGCCCTGGAAGTAGGATTGGTTAATGAATCTGTTGAAGTTGAATCCGTATTAGAACATGCGGAACTTTATCTGAAAAAAATGTTGACCATACATACACCTGTTTTTACCGAAACAAAACGCTTATTAAGAATAAACTTACTTAAATTGGTGGATCGAGATTTCACCCAATTGGTAGAAGACGTAATCGATAATTTGTCTGACCCTTTTACACAAAAGGTGATACAAGAATTTAAGAATAATTTAAAAAAGTAAAATAAATAAAGATGGAAGCATACATTTATGATGCCGTTCGATCGGTTCGAGGAAAAGGAAACAAAAAGGGAGCTCTTAATGGGGTCACCCCCACCGAGTTGTCTCGTCAAGTATTAGTAGCACTTAAGGAGAGAAATGCCTTGGATACCTCTAAGGTTGAAGACGTAATTTTTGGCTGTGTTGCTCAAGTAAAAGATCAAGGAGTAAACATTGCAAAATCTGCAGCTCAAGAATCGAATTATGGGGATCACCTCTGTGGGGTAACCCTAAACCGTTTTTGTGGCTCTGGTCTTGAAGCTATGAATCAGGCGGCAGCTTATGTAAAGTCGGGTTTCAGTTCGTTGATGGTCGCTGGTGGAGTAGAAAGCATGTCTCGTGTCCCAATGGGATCTGACGGAGGAGGTTTTTTAATGGATCCTTTGCAAGCGATTCCAAGAAATTTAGTCCCTCAGGGCATTTCTGCAGATTTGATTGCTACCAAATACGGTTATTCTAGAAACGATACCGATTTATTTGCTGTTGAGTCCCAAAGAAGAGCATCAGAAGCCGAGGCGGACAAACGTTTTGTTTCTCGTATTCCAATCAAAGACATCAACGGGCTTGATGTTTTAACTACAGACGAAAACATTCGCCCTTCAACCACACTTGAGGGGATCAGTAAGCTTCAGCCTTCTTTCGCTATGATGGGAGCAATGGGAGGTTTCGATGCAGTTGCTATCGATAAATATCCTGAAGTTGAAGAATTAGATCACGTACACCATGCCGCTAATTCCTCTGCCATTGTAGATGGAGCTGGGGCAACCTTAATCGGAAACAAAGCCATCGGTGAAGCATTAGGCCTAACACCTCGGTTTAGAGTTCGTGCTGCCGCCGTAGAAGGTACAGACCCAACCATCATGCTTACAGGACCAGTTCCTGCAAGTGTAAAAGCATTGAAACAGGCAGGGATGAGCATCAATGACATTGACTTATTTGAAGTTAATGAGGCTTTTTCTGCTATTCCAATGTATTTTATGGACAAGCTTGGTGTTGACCATTCCATTGTAAACGTAAATGGAGGGGCTATTGCCAGGGGGCACCCCCTAGGTGCTACCGGTTGTATGATCGCTGGAACACTCATGGATGAACTAGAAAGAAGAAATTTAAATACCGGATTAATCACCCTATGTATTGGTGGAGGAATGGGTATTGCTACAATCATTGAACGTGTCTAATTAAGAATTAAGAAAAAGTATTTCAAATGGAACATATTAAAAACGACCTTTTTGAATTTGAAGTTGGAACGGATGGTATCGGAATCCTTTCAATCAATCAAGTCAATAACCCAACGAACTTATTCAGTACCGAATTCATAACCGCCTATATCGAATTAGCAAATCAAGTCGTTGCTGACAAAGAAATTAAAGGAATGATTTTAACCTCTGGCAGAAGTATGTTTATGCCGGGTGCCGATCTGAGAGAATTGCAAACGATGGGGGACGACCCTCAAAAAACCTTTGATGGCACCATGCAAATGCATCAAGCGTTGCGTGCTCTTGAAACAGCAGGCAAACCTTTTGTTGCTGCCATAAATGGAACAGCAATGGGGGGTGGACTTGAACTGTGTTTGACCTGTCATCACCGAATAGTGCTCAATAATGTAAAAATAAAATTAGGTTTTCCTGAAGCTAAGGTTGGTTTATTACCCGCTGGTGGTGGAAACTCTAAGGTTCCCTACTTATTAGGTATACAAAACTCTTTGATGTACCTCTTGCAAGGAAAAGAAGTGCGTCCAGCTCAAGCGTTAAAAGATGGCCTTATTGATGACCTCGCCGAAGGTCAGGAAGAACTTATTCAAAAAGCAAAGGATTGGATTCTTGCAAATCCAAATCCAGTTCAACCCTGGGATAACAAAAAACACCGTGTTCCAGGTGGTGATGTATGGTCCGCAAACGGAGTTCAAACGCTCGTCGGTGCTGCAGGTAACCTGAGTAAAATGGCACATGGAAATTATCCGGCGCAAAATTATATTATAAAAGTAATCCACGATGGATTGCCTATAACCATTGATCGAGCATTAGAAATTGAAGCCCGTTATTTTATTAAGTTATTAGCTTCTAAGGAAGCAAAAAACATGATCCGTACAGGCTTCACGGAATTGCAAAAAGCCAAAAAAGGAATTGCACGTCCAAAGACTGAGCCTGCCTACGAAATCAAAAAAATAGGTATTTTGGGCGCTGGTATGATGGGCGCTGGAATTGCGTATGTTTCTGCAAAAGCAGGAATGGATGTAGTTCTGAAGGATGTTTCACAAGAAGGGGCCGAAAAAGGGAAAGCATATTCGAAAGCAATTTTAGATAAGGCGATTTCTAAAAACCGTTCTACACCCGAAAAAGCGGAAGCTTTACTATCGAAAATCGAAGCAACTACAGACCCAGCGTCGATGAAAGACTGTGACCTTGTAATTGAAGCGGTATTTGAAGATCCAAAGCTAAAAGCAATTGTAACAGCGGAAACAGAAGCGGTTCTTGGTGCTGATAAAGTATATGCATCCAACACTTCAACGATTCCGATTACCGAATTAGCAAAAGCATCTTCCCGTCCAGCAAATTTCATCGGGATTCATTTCTTTTCTCCCGTAGAAAAAATGCCTCTGGTTGAAATCATTGTTGGCGAAAAAACAGAAGCAAAAGCTATTGCTGCCGCTGTAGATTATACAGTTGCAATTGGTAAAATTCCAATTGTAGTAAACGACAGCCGCGGATTTTATACCTCGCGTTGTTTTGGAACCTTTGTTTCCGAAGGCTCTTTTATGGTAGAAGAAGGTGTTCCTGCTGCCATGGTAGAGAATGTTGCTAAAGGCGAAGGAATGGCCGTTGGGCCACTGGCAGTAATAGATGAAGTAACCCTTACTTTAGGATTACACGTATATGAAAGTGATCCTACACCAAACAAGCCTGCATTCCAAGAGCGTTCATACAAAATGCAAAAAGATCTTGTAGACAACCACGGTCGTAAAGGGAAGAAGTGGGGCGCAGGTTTCTACGACTATCCCAAAGGCTTGCCTAAGAAACTATGGCCTGGACTCGCCGAAAAATATAATTCTAATGTTGATTATCTCGACAAGGAAACTGTTGGAAAACGAATCCTACACCGTCAAGCAATCGAAGCGTTCAAATGTCTAGAAGAAGGCGTTTTGAAAAGCGTAGTTGATGGGGATTTAGGATCTGTTTTAGGATGGGGATTCCCAATTTTTACTGGGGGAGCATTATCATATATTGATTTTGTAGGCATGCAACAATTTGTTGCTGAATGCGACGATTTCACTTCTCGATTTGGAGCGCGCTTTACTGTTCCAGACGCTTTGAGAGCATTGTCGGAAGCGGGAAAATCGATTCACGATTATAAAAAATAGTAGCAATCATAATTCATTGAATGCTCCTTTTTATAGTTTTTAATTTGGAGCATTTTTTAAATATAACCTATGGATACGATTCAAGAAGTAGTTGATTTATTGACTCTCAAGAAAATCGACGAAAATATTTTTGAAGGTGAAAACTACACAACCCCCTGGGGTCGGGTATTTGGAGGCCAAGTTCTTGGGCAATCGCTTTATGCAGCTTATCAGTCTGTTCCCAAAGATCGTTTTGCGCATTCCATGCATGCATATTTTATCTTAGGCGGACAACTCGATATTCCAATAACCTATGAAGTAGACTCCATTCGGGATGGAAAAAGCTTTACCACTCGAAGGGTAGTTGCCAAGCAAAATGGCGTAGCGATTTTCAATATGTCGGCTTCTTTTCATAAAAAAGAAGAAGGAATCGACCATCAAATTCCCATGCCCAATCTGATTATGCCAGAGAATTTAATTCCTACTGTTGCTCAAATCAATGAGCTTGAAACGACAGCACCAAAGGTTTATAAGCGATTAAAAAGCTTATTACCAACGGTATTTGATATTCGACCGGTAGAAAATTTTTTGAGTAAGTATAGTAAAAACAGTCCTCCTTATGATAATTTATGGTTTACTTCGGCCGCAAAACTCAACCGAGATGATGTGGCACTTAATCATCAATTACTTGCCTATGCATCTGATTATAACTTATTGAGTACAGCCACTGCTCCTCATCGAGAAGAACTAAACACCAAAAGTATGTTTTATACCAGTTTAGATCATGCACTTTGGTTTCACCGTGATTTTTCCATTGACGATTGGCTCTTGTATGCCATGGATAGTCCGAGTGCTTCCAATTCCAGGGGATTTGCTCGCGGTAGTATTTTTAATAAAAATGGAGATTTGGTAGCCTCTGTAGCTCAAGAAGGCCTGATTCGAGAACAAATTAAGAAAGCCTAATCACCCCACTTAGAATATATTATTATGATATTTAAATTAGAAGAAGAACACTTAAGCGTTAAAGAAGCTGCACGAGAATTTGCTAGAACACGTTTAAAGGACGGTGTTATAGAACGTGACACCACCATGGCTTACCCAACTGAATTTGTCAAAGAAATGGGTGACATGGGCTTTTTAAGCATGATGGCTGATCCAAAATATGGTGGAAGTGGTATGGATACACTTTCCTATGTAATTGCCATGGAAGAAATCTCAAAAATTGATAGCAGTTGTTCGGTGATCATGTCTGTGAATAATTCTCTTGTTTTATTTGGCCTAGAAAAGTATGGAACCGAAGCGCAAAAACAAAAATATATTCCGAGATTAACTACGGGGGAAGCGGTAGGCTGTTTTTGCCTTTCTGAGCCCGAAGCCGGAAGTGATGCAACATCCCAACGTACAACAGCCATTGATAATGGAGATCATTATGTGTTGAATGGTGTAAAAAACTGGATTACCAACGGCGGAAAAGCGACCATTCAGCTTGTGATTGCTCATACGGACAAAAACAAGGGACATAAAGGAATCAATGCCTTTATTGTTGAACGTGATTGGGAAGGTGTTACCATTGGCCCAAAAGAAGATAAAATGGGGATTCGTTCGTCCGATACCCATTCCATAAGTTATGCCGATGTAAAAGTTCCAAAGGAAAACCGAATCGGAGCGGATGGTTTTGGATTTAAATTTGCCATGGAAACTCTTGAAGGTGGACGTATTGGAATTGCTGCACAAGCCCTTGGTATTGCTGCTGGAGCTTATGAGTTGGCCGTTGAATATGCGCATCAGAGAGCAACTTTTGGAAAGCCAATTGGCCAACATCAAGCCATTGCTTTTAAATTAGCAGACATGGCTATGGATATTGAAGCTGCACGGATGATTGTATATCGAGCTGCTTATTTAAAAGATAGTGGACAAGACTATGGCTACGCAAGTGCCATGGCTAAGCTAATTGCTTCTGAAGCTGCAATGAAACACACCGTTGAAGCTGTTCAAATTCATGGAGGAAATGGTTATGTTAAAGAATACCATGTAGAGCGTCTTATGCGGGATGCAAAAATTACCCAGATATACGAGGGAACCTCAGAGATTCAGCGGATTATTATTTCCCGAAATGTATTGTCTGGAAACCTTGAATTGCCACTATAAAAACTGCTTTTACATTGTAATGATTAATCCCTGATCTGCAGCTAATGTACCGTTGCACACCCTGGGATATTCAGCTGCAAGGTCATCTAGTCCATCGAGTGTTTTATACTGAAGCCATGTTTTAGTGGTCGCAACTGCATCTACTAAAAACTGTGTTGTTTTTTGATCAAATTCGCTGGCTCCCCAATCTTCGATTCGTTTTTGAATGTGACTAGGAGCAAAGAAAAACTTGGAACGCTCCCTGATGATCCCTTCGTTCGGGTTCGATTCTTTCCAATGAGTCAGTCCTACCTTAAATGTAAATTTCATAAGATCACCTAAACGTTTATGCAAATCAACTAAGACCGCATTATTACCCGACATATCTACGATAACGCTGGGGATTTTACTATCAACATCTGCTAGTTGCTCATAGGTATACACTTCAGCATATAAACCCAATTTTACAACGGTATCGAGGTTGCGTTCTGATGTTACTCCGATGGCTTTTGGTGCAGTATCATCACTATGCAATCCGTATGCTAAACCAATACTGGTTTTACTTGAAGCACTCAGTATGATGATTTGCTCTGCCCCAAACCAACCGTTTTCTTGTAAGGAATCCCAAAGACAAAAGGATGTGATGTAAAGAGGATAAAACAAGGCCCGATCGCGATCCAATCTTTGATCATAGTTGGGTTCTGAACGTACTCTTCGATACAAATTATAGGTTGGCGGTAAAGTAGATCGGTGTTCCGTAACATCTATAAAACGCTTAGTTGTTATATGTCCTACTTTCATTTTTAAATGGGAAGCGGGAGGGAAGTAACCAAAAATACGGTCCCCAACAGGGATACCACTTGCTTTTGATTCTACAACGTCTGCAAAGCCCCACACCGGAATTACACCCCAGCCTTCTGTTTGTTTTCCTACAGGAGGGAAGAATTCCCAATACCGTATGATTGCTCCAGAAACCGCATAGGTAATGTTGTTTGATGTGAAAGAAAACAAATCAACCTTAACTTTAATCTCATCAATTGCAAGGGTTAATTGTTCTTCAGGAATTTCTTCGATTGCATGGTTGATGAACTTATTTTTTTCAACTTGAAATTGAAGACTTTTGGCTGGTTTCATACAAAATGTTTAAGAAAAAAGATCGATTAGATAAGCTTCAAGATAAAAAATATTCAATCGGTTTACTAGTAAAAATGGTTTCGTTTTCACTTTATAATCGTCTAATTATTGACTTGTTTGATCATGTAGTAGTTTGTCCACGATTCGTCATCGGCATATTGAAATTGAAGCGTATGCTTTTCTTGAATTAAAAAACCCTCTTTTTTATAGAGCTTTATTGCATTTGTATTGAACCCAAAAACACGTAACTCGACTTGGTTAACTGGAATTTCTTTTTGAATTGCATCGATCATTAGATGTAATATTTTAGTACCATAACCCCGTCCTCTGTTTTGTTTATTTCCAATCAGTATCCTCGATAATCTTGGATGTTCATTTAAAAAATTCAGCTCACAATGTCCAATGACTTCTCCTGATTCTGTATGTATTATTTTTTTTGGGAAAAGCTTTTTTTGACTTAAATAAGCCTGAAGTTGTTCTTCCGATAAGGGGAAGGTAAACAGATCTCCAGCAAATTGAATCAGTTCTCTTTTTGTATCAATCCAACCAATAAGCCTTGAAAAGTCGTTTGGGGCAAAGGGTTCTAGTCTGAGCATTGGATTAATTAAATTTCACTTCTCTAAACTAAACTAATTTTTAAATTAGAGAAAGGTTTTGAAACTAGTATTTCAGAATTAAATATCTCCTGTTTTAATTTATAGGAATCATCTTAGAAGATTTGGCAACTTCCCCAAAATAGATTAGTGAAGAAATCGCAAGCGTTGATAGTTTTTTTATTCTTATTAATCCAACCAACAGTGGGACTTTACATAATGGAGTCGAATACGGCTGTGATTTGACACTATTAATATAGTAAATAAAAAAAGACTAAAACTCCATTTAAACGTAGTGAAAATAGTTTTTTAAGTTCTTAGGTGCTTTTTAAAGACAATAATTTTGATTAGTATTTCTAGCTTTATATAATTAATTTATCAAAATAAACATTGAGAAATGATAGATAAAAAAATACTTTTTTTGGGAAAGAAAAATGATTTAAACAGTAGAATAGCCGTAGACTTTTTATCAAATAATTTCACTGATTTAACAATTTTTTGTGGCGAGTGGGGAGATCCATTTCCAGAAGATTTAGTCTATTGGGATGGAGATTTAATCATTTCTTATTTGTCTAGATGGAAGATTCCAGAAGTTTTGATAGATAATGTAGATTTATGTATAAACTTTCACCCTGGATCTAACGAATATCCTGGAATTGGCTGTTTGAATTTTGCATTATATAATAATGAAAACACTTATGGGGTTTGTTGTCATCATATTTCAAAGAATATTGATGCAGGGGAAATAATTTCTGTTGATACTTTCCCAATTCTAGATACAGACAATGTAAAAAGTTTA
>CBFHHG010000019.1:0-27550 GCA_965655585.1 Candidatus Arcticimaribacter sp.
GAACCGCCGACCTCCTGAACCACAATCAGGCGCTCTAACCAACTGAGCTACAACCACCGTTTATGCGGCAAATTTAATACTTTTTTTGACCTCTCCAAAGCCAAAAAAAAGAATTTAAAATAAATTACTAAACGACTGAATTACAGGCACTCGTTCTACTGTAAAACCTTCAGCCGCTTCTACTCCACTCAATCTTCCTAAGTTTTGTGCACGATACCGTACACTATCCAAAAAATTCTTACTGCTTATTGGGGTTTGGGGAGCTTTGCTATTTGTATCAAAAAACTGACTCTTATACGCTTGGATGACTTCCATTTTTTGCTCCATAAAAGGAGAAATATCGACTACAAAATCGGGTTCAATATCCTTCCACTGGATGTAGTGGTATACTTGTTTCGGTCTCCAGGCCGCTTGGTTCTTTCCTTCTGTATCTTGCGTCACAATCTTAGTCAGTCCTGACAAAAAACAAGCGTGGCTTACAAGGGCACTTCCTTTGGCGTGATCGATATGCCGATCGTCTATTGCATTACACAAAACAACCTCGGGTTGGTGCTGACGAAGGAGTCGGATAACTTCCAACTGATGTGCCTCATCATTCACAAAAAACCCATCACGAAAGCCTAGGTTTTTTCGAAAGGAAGCCCCTAAAATTGAAGCGGCTTTTGTTGCTTCCTCTTTTCGAATTGCTGCCGATCCTCTTGTCCCTAATTCTCCTTGTGTTAAGTCAACAATTCCTACGCTTTTACTGGTTGCTATTGCAGACAAAATACTACCTGCACAACCCAATTCTACATCATCGGGATGGGCACCAAAAGCAACTATATCTACCTTCATTTTTTTGATTTATTTAATGCCTGGTTAATATCGTTTTTCAAATCATCGATGTGTTCGATTCCAGTAGAAAAACGAATCAAATTATCTTGTATTCCTTGAGCAATTCGATCTTCTTCACCCAACAGCGCATGGGAGGTTTTTGAGGGAATGGTGAGGGTGCTCTCTACTCCAGCCAAACTCATCGCTGGTACTATTAATTGTAATGCTTTCTGAAACAGATCCAAGTCATGGGAAGTGTTCAACTCAAAAGACAACATACCACCAAAACCGTGCATTTGTTCTTGTGCAAGTTCATGATCGGGATGACTTTTTAATCCCGGATAATAGACAGCATCAATGGCAGGGTTTTCGAATAAAAATGAAGCTAATGCCATCGCATTGTCGTTTTGTGCTCGAACGCGAAGCGAGAGGGTCTTAATACTCCGCTCTAAGAGCCAAACGGTATAATCGCTAAGGCTTCCTCCTAAATTTTTAGCCATTTGAAAAACAACATCCATTTGCTTTTCAGACCCAACAACTGCCCCAGCTAAAATATCACTGTGCCCACCTAAATATTTTGTTGCACTATGAATGACGATATCAATGCCAAAAGCAATTGGGTTTTGATTGATGGGAGACGCAAACGTATTATCGATCATACTAATCAAGCCTTTATTCTTAGCAAGGGCTGCAATGGCTTTTAAATCAATAATTTTCATCAATGGATTACTCGGGCTCTCAACGTAAATAACCTTGGTATTGGGCAAAATTTGGGCTTCAAAATCAGCGGCTTGTAGACCCGAAGTAAAAGCATATTCGATTCCAAACTTATTGAATTCTTCAACAATTAAATTAGTTGTACCGCCATAAAGATCCAACTGAAGAACAACATGATCTCCAGACCGAAGATGGGACAACAAGGCCGTAGAAACAGCCGCCATTCCAGAGCCAAAAATAAGGCCTTGCTCTGCTCCTTCTAGTGCAGCAATTTTTTGAGCTAAACCAACCTGATTGGGTGTGTTGAAATAACGAGGATAGCGTTTCTCATCTACCCCGTCAAAGGCATAAGCAGTGGACATGTAAAGGGGTGAAATAACCCCTTGGTGCTGGTGATCTTTAAGTTGACCTTCGTGCACACATACCGTATCAATTTTATTCTTTTTCATTCGGAAATTTACTTTGTGATCCAGGCGATAACCTCAGGGTCATCGGGTTGTGTTTTAGGATCAATTACTTTTTCTAAAACGCCTTCTTCGTTCAATAAATACTTCTGAAAATTCCAAGTTACTTTAGAGTCCATTACTCCATTTTTATCCTTGTCGGTTAAAAAAGCATAGACCGGATGTTTATCTTTTCCTTTAACATCTATCTTAGACATCATCGGAAAAGTTACACCATAATTAGCTTCGCAAAAAAGAGCTATTTCTTCTTCCGAGCCTGGCTCTTGAAATAAAAAGTTGTTGGCAGGAAAACCTAGGATTACAAATTTTTCAGACCCATATGCCTCATATATTGCTTGCAATTGTTTGTATTGCGGGGTTAATCCACATTTTGATGCCGTATTGACGATCATAACTTTTTTTCCCTTTAAAGAGGCAAGATCGAAAACATTACCTGAAATGTCTTCTACTGAAAACTGATGTATACTTTGACTCATATTTGTTTTGTTTTGTGCCCCTACAAGATACGATAAAAATAAGGCGAATAATACTAAGGTGTTTTTCACTTTTTTATTTTTTTAAAAAATTAAATTTTTGAGTGAATGTACACAATTTATTTGTGCTTTATAGCAAGTGAAGTTTTGTAACTTTTGTTACTTCTTACCTCCAGATTTCTTTTTAATATTGCTTTAAATTAATAACACATTTATGGACTACATTTTGAGCCCCTGGCCTTGGTTTGTTTCAGGCCCTTTAATCGCAACCGTGATGTTTCTTTTGGTTTCCTTTGGGAAAACATTTGGAATGTCCTCTAACTTACGAACGCTCTGCTCCTTAGGCGGTGCAGGAAAAATTAGTTCTTTTTTTGATTTCGATTGGAGAGAACACCAATGGAATCTTTGGGTTGTTGTCGGAAGTATTCTTGGAGGCTATATTGCAGTACAATTTCTAAGCGGTACAGATGCAATCGGCATTAATCCCGATACCCTTGCTATACTTGCAGAATATGGTTTTGCAGAACCACAAAATAATTTAGTCCCTGCCGAATTGTTTTCACTAGAAGCACTTCAAAATCCCTACAACTTGGTATTACTGATAAGTGCTGGATTCATGATTGGATTTGGAACGCGTTATGCAGGTGGTTGTACTTCAGGTCATGCAATAACGGGTCTGAGCAACTTACAACTTCCTTCTCTTGTTGCTGTTATTGGTTTTTTCATCGGTGGCTTACTCATGACCCACCTATTTTTTCCCTTTATTTTTTAAATTATGAAAACAATAAAATTTTTACTTACCGGAATTTTCTTTGGAATAGTCCTAACCAAATCTGAGGCCATTTCATGGTATCGAATCGTAGAGATGTTCCGATTTGAATCCTTTCATATGTATGGAATTATAGGGAGCGCAGTAATTACAGGAGTTATTTTACTTCAATTGAGCAAACGCTTTGGTATCCAAACTACGGAAGGAAATCCTATAGCCCTCCCAGAGAAAGCAAAGCTTTACAAAAAAGCACTTCTAGGCGGTAGTATTTTTGGATTAGGTTGGGCATTAGCTGGAGCATGCCCCGGCCCAATGTTCATTCTATTTGGAGCAGGTTATTACAGCATCAGTATTGTCATACTCGCAGCCCTATTAGGGACTTTTGTTTACGGCTTGGTAGCACACAAACTCCCCTAAACCAATTCTGCGGATAAGTTGGCTTTGAGCATGGAAGAACAACGGGGTTCTAAATCGTCAAAGGAGCCCGTTTTGACCGTACACTTTCCGTTGTAATGAACAATATAGGCGCACTGTTCTGCTTGTTCTAGTGTATGATCACAATAGCGAATTAAACAGTTGATGACGTGATCAAAGGTATTTACATCGTCGTTGTGTAAGATGATTTCATGCTCTTTTGATGCACGTACATCTACTTCTTCAAGCTCTTGATGTTTTGGATTCGGATCCATTTTTATGTTTAGTAAATTTAACAGCTACCCAATGCTCTCTTTCAAGATGCGATTTATATTCTAGATCAGCTAAAGTACAAACACGGGTGATATCTTCGATGTCTGCTGCATAAAAACCACTGAGTAATAGGGTTCCATTTGCATTTAAACAAGAAGCATAAGTTGGTATATCTTGTAACAAAACATTCTTGTTGATGTTTGCTATGATGAGATCATACTTTTTCCCAGCCAACAAACGCGCATCGCCTTCATAGGCTTGTATGTTTTTGCAGGCATTTAAAAGAGCATTTTCTTTTGTGTTTTCAAAGCACCAAGGTTCAATATCAATTGCATCAGCAGTATGGGCCCCTTTTTTTACAGCTAAAATAGCCAAGACACCAGTTCCACAGCCCATATCCAAAACAGAAGTCCCTTTCAGATCTAAATCTAAAATATGTTGCAACATCATATAGGTGGTTTGATGATGCCCTGTTCCAAAACTCATTTTAGGTGTAATGATCAGTTCGTAATCGGCAATAATGGGTTGGTGAAAATCAGCCCGTACTGCACAACGATCGGCTACAACAATAGGCTTGAAATCGGATTCCCAAACTTCATTCCAGTTTTTGGGTGCTATGATGTTTACTGAATATTCAATTGAAAATTCAGGGTTTTTTAGAAGAGTAACTTCTTGCAAAGACTCTTCTATAAAATCTGTTTGTGGGATATAGGCTTCTAATCCGTGCTCTAGTTCAACAAAACTTTCAAATCCAATTTGAGCTAATTCTGCCATCAAGATTTCACTAGCTGGTTCGACAGGCTCAAGTGTAAAGAGAAGTTGAACGTATGAGGTTGACATTAGATGGATTTAATGATTGTTGTGAAATCTACTGCACTAAGAGCTGCTCCGCCAATTAGGCCGCCATCAACATCTTGCTTAGAAAAAATTTCTTGTGCATTGCCGGGTTTTACACTCCCTCCATAAAGAATAGAAACATTATCCGCCAAAGGAGCATCGTACTGATCTCGGACCAAGCCTCGAATAAATGCGTGCATTTCTTGTGCCTGTTCTGGTGAAGCAGTTTCGCCAGTGCCAATAGCCCAAACGGGTTCGTAGGCTAAAACAATCTTAGACCATGCTGCTGCTGGCAATGCAAATAAAGCATTGGCGATTTGAGATTTTACAACATTAAAGTGATTGTCCGATTTGCGATCTTCCAGTTCTTCGCCAAAGCAAAAAACAACATCCAAATCGTGATCCAATGCATTGGATACTTTTTTTGCTAGGGTTGCGTCATTCTCTCCAAAATAAGCTCTTCTTTCTGAATGGCCTAAAATAACTGTTTGAATTCCAACACTCGACAACATAGCAGGAGAAACCTCTCCCGTATAAGCTCCTGAAGTAGCTTCATGCATATTCTGCGCTGCAACCTCAATTCCAGAATCAGCTGTGAAAGTAACCGCTTGAGCTAAATGTACAAATGAAGGCGCAATAATAACTCGGGTAACCCCGAAATCACCATGAGCTTTTAAAGCATCAATTAGGGAGCTTGTCTCAGCTTGATCATTATTCATTTTCCAGTTTCCAGCTACAATTTTAGAACGCATAGGTGTTTTTTTTAATTAATTAAAATGGTTTTGCTTGTGGGTCGATGACCACATAAAATAAGTCAACAAAGATATTGATTATAATGAATAAAGTTGCTATGATGAGCACAGATCCCATTACAACGGGTATATCAAGTGTATTCAATGCTGTAACTATTTCTTTACCAATACCTCGCCATCCAAAAATATATTCCACAAACACCGCTCCTGCAAGCATCGATGCAAACCATCCGGATACTGCAGTGATTACTGGGTTCAATGAGTTCTTCAAAGCATGCCGATAAACTATCGCCAGTGGCGATAAGCCTTTGGCTTTAGCCGTACGTATATAATCTTGGGGCATTACCTCAATCAAACCACTACGAACGAGTTGAACAATTACGGCCAAAGGGCGAATTCCCAACACAAAAGCCGGGAGGATTAGGTTCTTAAGCTGCAGTTGCGACCCTTCTCCAAAGTCGTCTAATTCATATAAACTCCCTGTCATATTCAAATGAGTATACGCGTTCAGTAAATAACCAAAAATCCAAGAAAAAATAATGGCGCTAAAAAAAGAAGGGACACTCATGCCTACCGTACTCAATAACTGGATGCTCGTATCAATCCAACTTCCTTTAAAGATCCCAGCAATAATCCCAAAAAAAAGGCCTAGAACAATTGCAATTCCAATAGAAGCTACTGCCAAAATAAAGGTATTGGGTAAGGTTTCGGCTATGATGGTTTGCACTTTCTTACCCTGACGTTGATAGGAAGTTCTCAAATAAGGCATCTTAATGATTACCTCAAATTTTGAAAAAGATAAAAGTAAAAAACCACCGTATTTCGATGGGGTATAGAACGTAAAGTCCGTTGGATTCTTAGAATGAAAAGATAGAGGTGCAAGATCATTCAAGTAGATTAAATATTGCTTTCCAATGGGCATATCGAAGCCGTACTTCTTTTTAACTTTCATCAATTGAACTTCTGTTGCGTTTTGGTCCAACACCATTTGAGCGGGATCACCAGGCAATACATTAAATAAAAAAAACACCACGGTAGCTACCCCAAAAAGGGTTAGCAATCCACTGATTATTTTTTCTAAGATAAAAGTAAACATGGTTTATGAATCCAAATGAATCAAAGCAAAAACAGCATAATTGATCATGTCCTGATAATTTGCGTCGATACCTTCACTGACGATTGTCTTCCCTTGATTGTCTTCAATTTGTTTTACACGCAACAGTTTTTGCAAAATCAAATCTGTTAATGAGCTTACACGCATTTCCCTCCAAGCTTCTCCATAGTCATGGTTTTTATCCATCATGAGTTGAAAGGTTTCGGCAAGGTGTTTCTCGTACAATTCGGTTGCTTTTTGTGGCTTCAAGTCGGGTTGCTCGGCGATACCAAGCTCCAGTTGAATCAAAGCCATCAAAGAATAATTGATGATACCCATAAACTCGCTGACCTGACCTTCTTCAATTTTTTGCTCCTCAAGATCTTGTATGCTCCTGATTCGTTGTGCTTTAATAAAAATTTGATCCGTAAGCGAAGGTAATCTAAGAATTCTCCAAGCCGCGCCATAATCCTTCATCTTATTGACAAACAGGTTTTTACATCTGTTGGTAATCTCTTGATAATGGGCTTGAGTAGATTTCATAAGTTTAGCAAATATGTGTAAATTTCGTTTAATTTTTCATCTCTTTCAAATATTCCGAAAAAAGTTATTCATGAATACTAAACACCACAGAACGATCAATTGCAGAGGCACTCTAGTAGATTTAGCTAAACCCAAAATAATGGGGATTTTAAACCTTACTCCCGACTCTTTTTTTGATGGTGGAAATCACAACAACATAGACGCTGCCTTGGTTCAATGTGAAAAGATGATAAAGGAAGGTGCAGACTTTATAGACGTTGGTGCCTATAGTTCCAAGCCTGGAACCGAAGAAGTTTCTGAAGAGGAAGAATTGAAACGCCTCCTCCCCACATTCGAAAAACTAAAATTTGAATTTACTCAAACACTTTTTTCTATTGATACTTTTAGATCAAAAGTTGCAGCCCAAACCCTTGATCGTGGAGCTGCGCTAATCAACGATATCTCGGCTGGGGGAATAGATCCTGAAATGTTAACTACAGTAGGAAAACACCAGGTTCCCTTTATCGCCATGCACATGCAAGGCAGGCCAGAAACCATGCAACTGCAACCGGTATATAAGAATGTAGTTGATGCGGTAGTTTTTTTCTTTTCAAAAAAAATAAAGGAGGCCCAAAGAGCAGGAATCAACGACATCATCATCGATCCTGGATTTGGGTTTGGAAAAACTAAAGAACATAATTTTGAGTTACTCAAACAACTAGAAACCTTTCAATGTTTTGATGTACCCGTACTTGCCGGGGTTTCGAGAAAATCCATGATCTATAAAACTTTGAATATAAAAGCCGAAACAGCTCTTAATGGAACAACAGTCTTGCACACCCTTGCACTTTCTAAAAAAGCGCAAATACTTCGAGTCCACGACGTCAAAGAAGCAAAAGAATGTATTGATTTATTAGAAGCGCTTCAATAGTTTTTCTAATTTTACGGAAAACAACTTTGCCTTGGATGGCCTAAATTTCTTAGAAATCAGCTTTATTGACGTAACCGATATCATCTTGGTAGCGGTTATGCTTTACTATTTATACAAGCTAGTAAAAGGTACTGTTGCAATCAATATCTTCCTAGGAATTGTAATCATATACCTCATCTGGGTATTGACCGATGCCCTAAACATGGATGTTCTGAGTAACATTCTTGGTAAATTCATCAGTGTTGGATTCTTTGCTTTGATTGTTGTTTTCCAACAAGAAATACGGAAGTTTCTCCTGCTCTTGGGCTCTACAAATTATACCAGTAGAAAAAGCTTGATACGCTATTTTAATTTCCTGGGACAACAAAATGATGTGGTAAAACTGGACCTGTCTTTACTAGCAAGCGCTTGTGAAAAAATGGCAAGCGAAAAAACAGGAGCAATCATAGTAATTGAGCGTTCCAATTCATTAGACTTTCTCAAAAACACAGGCGATAAGACTGAAATAAAACTTTCCTCTCAGATTTTAGAAACCATTTTCTTTAAAAACAGTCCACTTCACGATGGAGCAATCATAATCAAAGACAACGTTATAACAGCTACTCGTGTGGTTCTTCCGGTATCCGAATCAACTGCCATTCCAAAAAACTATGGTTTACGCCACAGAGCTGGGGCTGGAATTTCCGAAAAGACAGACGCCTTAGTTATTGTTGTTTCGGAACAACGCGGATTGATTACCTACATTAAAGATGGAGCGTTCATCAACTTTACTTCTGTTGATAAGTTGAAAAGGATCTTGAGCGAAGATTTATCGTTCTAAGATTCAATCTCGGAAAACTGAACTTGATGTAGTTTTTGGTAATACCCATTCTTTTTATTCAACAACTCTTTGTGGGTTCCTACTTCAACTATCAAGCCTTGGTCCATCACAACGATACGATCTGCATTCTGAATAGTAGCCAAACGATGTGCAATGATGAGTGATGTTTTTCCTTTGGTAATGGTCTCGGTTGCAGTCTGAATCAATTCTTCCGAATACGAGTCAATAGAAGAAGTCGCTTCGTCCAATACTAGTATGGTAGGTTTTGAAAGAAAGGCCCGTAAAAAAGCAATCAGTTGTCGCTGACCAGCTGACAACATAACACCGCGTTCCTTTACGTTATACTCATAACCGCCAGGCAAAGAACTGATGAATTCGTGTACCCCGATTTCCTTAGCTGCTTGTTGAACCTGTTCTAAACTGATGTTCGGGTTGTAAAGCGTAATGTTGTTATAAACAGTATCAGCAAAAAGAAATACATCTTGCAACACAACGGCTACGTGTCTTCTTAAATCGGTTAAAGCATAGTCGCGAATGGATGTTCCATCGATCTTGATATCCCCAGAATCAAATTCATAGAATCGAGAAAGCAGGTTGATGATTGTAGATTTTCCAGCTCCAGTAGCTCCAACAATTGCCACTGTTTCACCCGGCTGAACTTGCAAGTCGATTCCCTTGAGTACTTTTTCTCCTTTGATGTACGAAAACTGAAGCTGTTCTAGATCAATTTTTCCCGACATCGTCTGAGTCGTAAAGGCTCCATTGTCTTCTATTTGACTTTCGGTCTCTAAAATCACAAAAACACGATTGGCGGCCACCATCCCCATTTGAAGTGTATTGAATTTGTCCGCTATCTGACGTAGTGGGCGAAAAAGCATTTGAGAAAGCTGTATGAATAAGAAAATGACTCCCAGAGAAATACTCCCACCAGCAATAACATTCAAGCCTCCATACCAAACTAAAAGCCCAATAGTAACTGAGGTAGAAATTTCCGCAACTGGAAAAAAGATGGAGTTGAACCAAACCGTT
Organism: Candidatus Arcticimaribacter sp.; assembly: GCA_965655585.1. Lineage (GTDB taxonomy): Bacteria > Bacteroidota > Bacteroidia > Flavobacteriales > Flavobacteriaceae > Arcticimaribacter. Next base: position 9,908 of record CBFHHG010000019.1, read on the forward strand.
TTTAACCAAGCTTTTTTATGCTTTTCATTGATTCCCATAAAGGTATTTTGTTCGATTACCTCTCGATTAAAAAGCTGGACGATTTTCATTCCACTAATCCGTTCTTGAACAAAGGTGTTTAAATCAGCAACCTGCTTACGGACATCTTCAAAGGCTTTTTTCATGGACTTCTGAAATACACGCGTAGCATATAAAATAACCGGCAAAACCGAAAAAACAATGAGTGAAAGCTTCCAATTCACAAAGAGCATTACAGCCACAACTATTCCCATTTTCAATAAATCGGCGATGATCATAAACAATCCCTGACTAAAGATACTGGCAATGGTTTCTATATCGCTAACGGATCGTGTCACTAAACGACCGACTGCCGAAGTATCGTAATAGGCCATTTTAAAACGAATCAGTTTTTGAAACAATTCTACTCGAAGGTCTTTTACAATCATTTGCCCCAGCCAGTTCGCATAATAGATGAAGATGAATTGAAAAATAACTTCTAAAATTAAACTGAGTAACATTAAGAGTGAAAAAAACACCAACCCGTCATAATCTTTAGGAGTAATATAATCGTCGATAACGATTTTAAGTAAATAAGGGCTGAGCGTAGAAAACACAGACAGCAAAATTGCAGATAGCAAGACAAAATAATAGGTCAATCGATAGGGATTAGAGTAATCCATCAATTTACCTAACAACTTTACATCAAATACTTTACCGTTAACTTTTGCCATTTACACTATAGGTTTCTTTTGGATATTGAATGTCTGTAAGATACAACCCTTGTGCGGGTACAGAAAGCCCCGCATTACTTCTTTTTTTACTTTTTATAATTTCTCCGAATGCCTTTATCGAAATTTTACCTGTACCCACATCCAATAGTGTTCCTACAATAGCACGAACCATATTCCGTAAAAAACGATTGGCAGTGATGGTAAAAACATAGCCGCCTTCTTTAGTGACCCATTGGGCGTGTTGGATGTCACAAAAAAATGTTTTGACTTCGGTATGTATTTTCGAAAATGCTTCAAAATCTTTGAAGGTTTGCATCAATTGAGCAGCTTCGTTCATTTTCTCAAGGTCGAGGGCATCACGAACATAGTAGGTTAGCCCTTGTGAAAATGGATTTTTCTTCGCATCTATATGGTATTCATAAGTTCTCCAGGTAGCGTCAAAGCGTGCATGAGCAGTTGGCTGAACAGCTACAACGGAATGAATTACAACATCAAAATTGAGGTATTGATTGATCAGATAAACCAAATTACCTTGTATTTCTTTTGGAACCTCTGCATCAAAGTGAGCAACCATCAGTCGGGCATGAACTCCTGTATCGGTTCGTCCAGCTCCAGTTACCTTTATCGGAGCTCGTAACACCGTTGTCAAAGCATCTTCCAAAACCTCTTGAACGCTGATAGCATTGGGTTGGCATTGCCATCCATGAAACGGGGTTCCTAAATAAGATAGATTGATGAAATAACGCACTTAAATTCTTTGCTACAAAGGTATCAGAAAATCATAACAAGCAAAACAATATCTACAATTGCGCGTTAAATTGAAAGTGGTTTAAATCGAATACGCATTATTTCAGATAATTTATTTGAAGTATATTGCGATGAAATGATTTTATCAAGATATTTGAACGAGAAACAAAAAGTCACCAAAACCCCTATACTAAGCTTTTGAAAAAAATACTCCTTCTCTCCGACACCCACAGCCATATAGACGATCGCATTTTAAATTACGTTGAACAGGCAGATGAAGTTTGGCATGCCGGCGATATTGGGAGCCTTAGCGTAACCGATGCTATTGAAAAAATAAAGCCTTTGCGGGCAGTCTACGGAAACATTGACGGAAATGAGGCACGGCTAAGTTTTCCAGAATTTCAACAATTTTATTGCGAAAAAGTAGCTGTGCTCATGACTCATATTGGAGGAAACCCGGGACGTTATACCCCCAAGGTGCGCTCAGTATTGAGCAAATCATTCCCAAAGCTTTTTATTTGTGGACATTCCCACATACTCAAAGTAATGCAGGACAAAAAGCACAAGCACTTACACATGAACCCCGGAGCAGCAGGTGTACACGGATTTCACAAGGTGCGAACGATGTTGCGCTTTGAAATTGATGGAGATCAGGTTCAAAACCTAGAAGCTATAGAGTTGGGAATGCGCGGTCAAATTCGAGATTAACGCAAACGGTCTACGGATCGAATCAAAGCTTCATCTTTTTTGATGTATCTATTGGCCAGTAATAAGAAAATCCAGCTTATTAGGACAAGTGAATAGTGAATTAAGATGATTTGTTTGAGAGTATCAAGTTGTTCAAAAACTTGTGTCAGTTCAAATACCTCATATGCTATTGAAACGACTAAAATAAGTTTGTTCAATACAAGTTGAAAACTCCGCTTGGAAAACAGCATTAAACTCACAGAGGCAAGTAAAACAATGAGGTAAGGCATATTGCTTAGAACCCTATCAATACGCTCAGGGTTTTCGTCTAAGGGTATCGAAAACCGAACAATAACAAGGATTGTAATTGCTATGAAGGCAAGAGTATAAAGGGTCTGAATTCTTTGCAGCATTATATTTTTTTTTCAAAATTAAAGATTTTTCATTGAGGGTTATATTTTTTTCGTATTATTGTTGAAGCAATCAACCAATCAAGGATTGTTCTTCAACCAAACTTCACATTTACCGGGATTCTACCGAGTAAATCAATTTCACAAAAAGAATGTACGAAATATCAGAATTAAAGAGTAAAAAACTACCTGATTTACAAATTATAGCCAAGTCAATTGGTGTAAAGCGAATTACTGGTCTCAAAAAAATGGATTTGATCTATCAAATCATAGATTATGTTTCTGCAAATCCAGAAGCAATAAAGAGTGCACCCATTGCACCTGCTGCTGCTTCAGCTCCAACTTCACCAAAAGAAGAGGTGATTCGAGTGAAGAAACCAAATGTAAGAAAGCCCAAACCTACTAAAACTACAAATGCTGAAAAACAAGAAAGCAAACCCGATACAGCGGTAAGCTCAGAATCTTCCTCCCAAGAAGCGAAAGAGCCTACGCAGCCCAAAAAAAATAATCCCGAGAAATCAAAAGCTCAAAATCAAAACGGGAACCCCAATCAAAAACAAAACCCCAATCAGAAACAGAATGGGAATCCCAATCAAAAACAAAACCCCAACCAAAACCCGAATCAGAAGCAGAATCCAAATCAAAAGCAAAATCCAAACCAGCGAAAAAATAACAACCCCAATCAAAAGCACAAAAATCAGGGTGAGCCCAATCACAACAAAGACAAACGCAATCGTTACCGCGAACCTGATTATGAATTTGAAGGGATCATTGATTCCGAAGGAGTTTTAGATATCATGGCTGAAGGCTATGGTTTTTTAAGATCATCTGATTACCATTACCTCTCTTCTCCTGATGATGTATATGTTTCTCAATCTCAAATTCGCTTATTTGGCCTTAAAACTGGTGACACCGTACTTGGAACCGTACGTCCACCCAAAGAAGGAGAAAAATATTTCCCTTTGATCAAAGTAAATAAAATCAATGGACTCGATCCAAAAGTAGTTCGTGATCGGGTATCTTTTGAGCACCTTACTCCGCTTTTCCCTCAAGAAAAATTCAAGTTAGCAGAGCGACAGAGTACTATTTCAACTCGAATCATCGACCTCTTCTCTCCTATCGGGAAAGGACAGCGTGGAATGATAGTTTCGCAGCCAAAAACGGGTAAGACCATGCTGCTTAAAGACATCGCAAATGCTATTGCTGCAAATCATCCCGAAGTGTATCAAATCATTCTTTTGATTGATGAACGCCCAGAGGAGGTAACCGATATGCAACGTAATGTAAAAGGAGAGGTTGTTGCTTCTACTTTTGACGAACCAGCAGACAGACACGTAAAAGTGGCTAATATTGTCTTAGAAAAAGCAAAACGTTTGGTTGAATGTGGTCATGATGTTGTAATACTCTTAGACTCCATCACCCGTTTAGCGCGTGCTTACAATACAGTTCAGCCTGCTTCAGGAAAAATATTGAGTGGAGGGGTTGATGCCAACGCACTACACAAACCAAAACGATTTTTCGGAGCTGCTCGTAACATTGAAAATGGAGGATCTTTATCGATCATTGCAACTGCTTTGACAGAGACTGGGTCTAAAATGGATGAAGTTATTTTCGAAGAATTTAAAGGAACTGGAAATATGGAACTTCAGTTGGAACGTAAAATTTCCAACCGACGTATTTTCCCGGCCATAGATTTGATTTCGTCGAGCACAAGACGTGACGACATCTTATTGGATGAAAATACCGTAAAACGCATGTGGATCATGCGCAAGTATCTTGCCGACATGAATCCTGTAGAGGCAATGGAATTCATCAACGATCGCTTTAAAAGAACTAAAAACAATGAAGAGTTTTTGATTTCGATGAATGCTTAAATAAAAACCCTTACAAAACTAAAAAAAGTGCTATCCGACGATAGCACTTTTTTTAGTTTTTAAATCCACCTTAGAAGACCATGAGAGCACGATTAGATCTCGACTTACAATCCACTCAACTCGTTTGTAAATTTGTGTAAAACGAAAGCAAAAAAAAAGTGCTATCAAATGGATAGCACTTTTTTAAATGGGTACAGATACAACTAAAGAGCCGAAACATGTTTAGTCAATTTTGACTTCAAGTTAGCCGCTTTGTTTGCGTGTATGATGTTGTTTTTAGATAATTTATCTAACATAGAGATAACGCTCTTAAGCAATACATCAGCTTCTTTGCGATCCGTAAGTTCTTTCAACTTTTTGACAGCGTTACGTGTTGTTTTGTGTTGAAAACGGTTACGTAATCTTTTCTTGTCGTTTGATCTAATTCTCTTTAATGCAGATTTATGATTTGCCATCTAAATGTTGTTTTTTTAATGTGTAGCCCGTAGGGGAGTCGAACCCCTCTTTCTAGGATGAAAACCTAACGTCCTAACCGATAGACGAACGGGCCATTTTTTATGGTTGCAAATTTAAAACGAAATAATATACCCTGCAACCCTTTTCCATTAATTTTTACTGATTTTTTTTTATATAATTTTATTGACGTAAAAGCAGTTTCTAGAATATGCTGATTAGTAGGCTTTAGCAAAAAACACCCTTTGAACTGAGGGTTTACCAGAAAAAACACAGCTTCCTTCTTCGGACACCGAAGCGTAGGGAATACATCGTATTGTTGCCTTTGTAGCTTTTTTTATTGCTTCTTCAGATTCGGATGTTCCGTCCCAATGCGCCGAAACAAAACCACCCTTGGTGTTGAGGATTTCTTTAAAAGTTTCAAAATCATCCACCTCCGTGATGTGATCGTCTCTGTAATGTGCCGCTTTTGCAAAAAGTGTATCCTGAATCTCCTTGAGTAAATTCGGAATTACTGTTCCAAGTTCAGCGATGGGTTCAAAGGACTTGGTCAGGGTGTCTCTTCTTGCCAGCTCTATTTGGTTCTTCTCTAAGTCTCTCGGACCTATTGCAATGCGCAAAGGAACTCCTTTAAGCTCATAGTCGTTGAACTTGAATCCTGGCTTCACATTATCGCGATCATCAAACTTAACACTCACACCTAGATCAAGCAATTGCTGTTTAACAGCTAAAGCTACTTCGGCAATAGCTGCCAATTGTTCTGCTCCCTTATAAATAGGGACAATGACGACTTGTATGGGTGCTAAATTTGGAGGTAAAACCAAACCGTTGTCATCGGAATGGGTCATGATGAGCGCACCCATTAGACGGGTAGATACACCCCAAGAGGATGCCCAAACATGCTCCAACTTCCCTTCTTTGGATGCAAATTTAACATCAAATGCTTTGGCGAAATTCTGTCCTAAAAAATGAGAAGTTCCAGCCTGTAAGGCTTTTCCGTCTTGCATCAGCGCTTCAATACAATAGGTCTCCTCTGCCCCAGCAAAACGTTCACTTTCTGACTTCACTCCCTTAATAACAGGAATAGCCATAAAATTTTCTGCAAAATTGGCGTATATATCGTTGATCAAAATGGTCTCGTCTAAGGCCTCTTGTCTTGTTGCGTGGGCTGTATGTCCTTCTTGCCATAAAAACTCTGCAGTTCTTAGAAATAAACGGGTACGCATTTCCCAACGCACAACGTTCGCCCATTGATTAATGAGAATTGGTAGATCGCGATACGACTGAATCCAATTTTTATAGGTACTCCAAATGATTGCTTCACTGGTAGGCCGAACCACAAGTTCTTCCTCTAATTTAGCGTCAGGATCTACCATTAATTTCCCCGACTCATCTGGATTGTTCTTAAGACGGTAATGGGTGACTACAGCACATTCTTTTGCAAATCCTTCAGCATTCTTTTCCTCAGCTTCAAAAAGGCTTTTAGGTACCAATAAAGGGAAGTAGGCATTTTGATGTCCCGTTTCTTTGAATTTCTTATCCAACTCCGCTTGCATTTTTTCCCAAATGGCATAGCCATAAGGCTTGATTACCATACACCCGCGTACCGCAGAGTTTTCTGCTAAGTCAGCTTTAGTAACCAGTTCGTTATACCATTTGGAATAATCTTCCGATCGTGTTGTAAGTTTCTTTGACATTATTTTGAAATAGAATTAAACGATATGCTCTTTAAAATATTGAGGTGTAAAACTAATTGTTTTCATTTTGTTTTACCCACAAAAAAAAGAATGTTATCTGATTTTATCAACCTGAGTGAATCATAAGCAAAGAAAGGGCAGCGGAAATAGCGTATAAAAACAAACTTCAACCCTATCGCTTTAAGTAATCTTTTGGATAGAATATTCAGTGAATGCTGATCTACCCTCTATTCTGATTGAGGGATTTCGAAAACCATTTACTTCTTCAACAACCAACTGCTCGATTGGATTTTGTCGCCTAGTCCATCGACCAAGGATATTCCCAATTGATCGCAGATGGATTTTTCAGGTATACTGCTGTTGGTTTGATCTCCACCATTGGCGAAACTTAAGTCAAAGTCGTTGCCAAAATCTAACGCAATTTTCTCAATGGTTTTACACACGGTTCGGTCTTGATCTATAGAAAGTATACAATGATCTACCGATTTTATATTAGAAACGATACATACGCGTTCTTGTTCTTCTTGAAACTCAGCACTCCCCTTTAAAGCCCTTTGATGATCATTGTTAACAATCACAAACAACTTATCGGACAAAGCCTTAGCGTTATTTAAATACTCAATATGCCCTTTGTGAATAGGATTAAAATATCCCGAAACAATCATTCCTTTTTTCTTATTCATTTTTTATGATTTTATCTACCGAAATCGTCTTGTACTCGGATGATATCATCTTCATCCGAAGGGTGATTTATATCAGTGTGTTGCCATATTTCTGCAACTACACAAGGCTCATCCATACCTATTAGCCTATGCCGTTCTCCTTGCTTTAAAACAATTTGATCTCCTTCATTATACACTTCCATTTTGGTTTCAGTATCATCAGCACTTCTCACAATACCTGCAGAGCCTCGGAAAATCTGCCAAATTTCTGCTCTTCGGTTATGATACTGCCAAGACAGTCTGGCTTCTGGTTTTACAATCAAAATCTTAGGGCTCAACTTCCCTCCTATTTTTAGTGAATCTACATCCAGGCCTTCAAAAAAGTGATTAGAAAATTCTTGGGCTTGGCTTTCATCAATGACTAGAAAACCTCCCCAGGGTCTGTTGAAGTCTTTTGAAATGATTTTAAAACCTAAGGAGCCTATGAGTCGTTCTATTTCTTTAAACATTTTTTTAGAAGGTTATTCCTGATTATTTAATAATGAACTGAGGATCGAAAAACTATAAGTACCATCGCTTATTGTATATACTACTGGTATTTATAACTTAAATAAAAACCTCAAATTCAGAAGTCTTCTGCTACAGCAAAAATAGGAAATTCAGTTTTATTTTAGATTATTTTGAGTAGTTCATTGGCATTTCAATTAAAATGAATCTTGCGGGTCAGATAGGCGAAAATTTTAAGGGTTGGTTTTTCTGGCACAGAATTTGAATTAGCATCTAATGAATCACAAGTTGTATTTCTTTTAATTTACTTTTGTTACAACTACTAAACTGAATGTTATGAAAAATCATCCACCTACTCCGATCTTAAGAACTATATTTCTTATTGTTTTTTCTATTTCTCTATATTCTTGTGGTAGTTTTCAACCTACATCTTATTACGCTACTGATGGCATTTACAGTAGTGATCAACAAGTTCAAAATACGCCTAAAAAACAAGCACCCAAATCGACTGAATACTCTCAATACTTCAATGAAAAATCTAAAGAATACGCATGGGATGAATCTGCAACTGATGTATATTTAACTGATACCGATAACTATACAGGGAACCCTGCAAACGCAGCACAAGCCCCCCAGGGGCAGTGGGGAAGTGCACCGCAAAGCACCAATGTGTATATCGTTGGGAGTCCTATAGACAATCGTTTTAACTATTTAGGCTATGACCCTTATTTCAACAATGGTTTCCGTTTTGGTTTTGGGAACTTTGGTGGTGGTTTTTACGGCAGTTTCGGAAGAGGATACAACCCATATCGTTGGGGATTTTATAATCCCTACTATGCTCCATTTGCCTATGGTTTTTATGATCCCTATTTTTATGGAGGTTACTTTCCCTACAACCAGTACCGAAGATACAATCGCTTCAATAATAGGAATTTCAATCGTATTGCTAGGAATAGGGTTCAACCCAAAAGAAGATCCTATTCTAATTCTCGGCGCGGATCATTGAATACTGCAAGAAGAACCAACTCCAATGCTTCGAGAATATCTGCAACTTCAGTACGAAGAGGAAACTTCGGATCAAGAAGTACAAATGCTGTTGCACGGGTTCCAAATTTAATTCGAAATTCTTCTAATGTATCGCGAAGAAATGGTGAAGAAATCCGAAGCTATGCTCGTCAATATGTTACTCCTACTAACAGCAACAATTCTACTCGCTCAAAAGTAAGGAGGCCCAATAACGTGAATTCAAGATCGAACTCGAACTATTACAAACCGAGAACATCATCTTCGAGAAGTAATAACACCAATTACAATAACAGCAGAAGAAGTTCTAATGTTCGAAGTTCGAGCAGCCGAAGTTCATCATCTGCAAGATCAAGTTCTAGCTCCCGTTCTTCAAGTTCAGGTAGAAGAAATTAACAACCATACGCACTCCAATTAAATCCTATGAAACATTATTTCAAAGCCATACTATTGCTCTTTTTTGTCACTTCAGTGAACGCCCAAACTTTTCAAGATATCCTGAGATACAGCACGTCTGATCTCAACGGAACTGCACGTTATACCGCAATGGGGGGTGCTTTTGGAGCTTTAGGAGGCAACTTTAGCGCTCTTCAAAACAACCCAGCGGCAGGTTCTGTATTTGAACACACCCAATTCAGCATTACGACTAGCTCCATTCGAAATCAAACCAACGCCACGTATTTTGGAAGTAGTTATGAAACTAAGAATAGAGACTCTGAATTTGACCAAGTAGGTTTTGCTTTGATTTTAAAGAATACAGAACAGAGTCCCTGGTCAAAAGTTGGCTTTGCCTTTGATTACCAAAAAACGGCTAATTTCAATCATATTTTTGAGGCAGAGGGTTACAACACAACTGGAGTCGATCAATACTTTTTGAATAATGCTCAAGGGTTTGAGTTGAGCAATTTTCAACTTAGACTGAATGAAAATGAATCAGATTTATATTCATTCCTAGGAGAAAATGTTGGTTTTGATGCTCAACAAGGCTTTTTAGGAAATGAGTCTAAAATAATAAAACCTAATACTGATGAAGCGACAAACACAGTTTATATAAGTAATGTAAGCCCAGCAGTAGATGGATACTTCCAAGAATATGTTACACAAAGAAGTGGCGGAATCAAGAAGTACACCTTCAACTTTAGCGGGGAATATTTAAACAAGTACCATGTGGGTATTAACATCAATTCCCACAAATTAGAATATCGTGAGATAAACGATTTTTATGAAGGTAATTATGCTGAAAGTTCTACTCTCAATGAGTTTCGCTTTAATAATGAATTCTTAAGCTTTGGGGAGGGGATCTCTTTTCAATTAGGGGGAATCGCTAAACTAAGTAAACAAATCCGTGTAGGACTAAGCTACGAAAGCCCTACTTGGTTTTCTATTAGCGAAGAAACCACACAGTTTGTAGCAAGTAATGATGGGAATAACATTACTGTAGAACCGGATGTAATCAATATTTATCCCGAATATCGTTTCAAAACCCCTTCAAAATATAGCGGAAGTTTTGCCTATGTTTTTGGGCAAAAAGGGTTGATCAGTGTTGACTACACTCAAGTAAACTACGATAAAGCACAATTCGATGAACCTAACGACGATTTTCTAAACCAGGAAAATGAGGTCATTATTGAGAATGTAAATGCCGCTGGTATCCTGAGAGTTGGTGGAGAATACCGCTTTGGAAATTACAGTATTCGTGCGGGATACATTAAGCAAGGTGCTACTCTAAAAAACCTTGACAACAGCAGTTCTACCAAAAGTATTGGTGGAGGAATTGATTTTGGAGGAAGCTCCCTAGATCTGAGTATTGTAAGCAGTGAATTTAGAGGCCAACAACAGCTTTTTTCTACAGGTCTAACAGATGCTATTGATCTTAAAAGAGAACGTTTTACCGTCGGATTGACCTACACACTTAAATTATAATAAAACTCCTGTATCTAAAAAGGGAAATGCTCCAAAAAATCTAGCATAAATGATTATCTTTGTGAGACTTTAAAGATACTATGACAGTGAATAATTCCTTGGAAGAAACGATCGATGCTTATGGCGATGATCATGTAGGTAGTAGTGCTACCACACCCTTACGTTCTGATGCCTTTGAGCTCAGCAACCCAAAAAAGGTAGAATTAATACAAGAAAAAGTTGCGGAAATCTTAGAAATTCTTGGGATGGACTTAACAGATGACAGCATTAAAGGAACCCCAAAACGGGTTGCTAAAATGTATGTCAATGAGATTTTTGGTGGGCTTCATCCCGACAAAAAACCAAAAGCTTCAACTTTTAGCAACAAATATAAATATGGAGAAATTCTCGTAGAGAAAAACATCACCTTATACTCCACTTGTGAGCATCACTTGCTCCCTATCGTTGGTAAAGCTCATGTAGCTTATATCTCAAAAGGTACCGTAGTTGGTTTATCCAAGATGAATCGGATTGTACAATACTACGCTCAGCGACCACAAGTACAAGAACGTCTTACCTTACAAATTGTAGAAGAACTCAAACAAGTTTTAGGCACAGAAGATGTAGCTTGTGTTATAGATGCAAAGCACCTATGTGTAAACTCTAGGGGGATTCGTGATATTAGCAGTAGCACAATTACTTCAGAATTTGGAGGGTTGTTTAAAAAGAAAGAAACCAAACGCGAATTTTTGGATTATATCCAACTCGACACTGAATTCTAATGCAGCAGCTTTCTGTATACAATTCCCTCAGCGGAAAAAAAGAAATTTTTACGCCCATCACACCTAACTATGTGGGTATGTATGTTTGCGGCCCAACGGTCTACAGTAATGTACATTTAGGTAATTGTAGAACCTTTATGTCGTTCGACTTGATCTACCGTTACCTAAAGCACTTAGGATATAAGGTACGCTATGTACGTAACATAACCGATGCTGGACATTTAGAAAATGATGCCGATGTAGGCGAGGATCGAATTGCAAAAAAAGCACGCTTAGAAGCAATTGAACCTATGGAAGTAGTTCAACGCTACACTGTTGATTTTCACAATACGCTTGCAAAATTCAACAACCTTCCACCAAGCATAGAGCCAACGGCAACTGGTCATATAATTGAGCAAATTGAAATCATCAAGACCATCCTTGAAAAAGGATTTGCCTATGAAATAAACGGTTCTGTATATTTTGATGTGCTCAAGTATAACCAAACCCACCACTACGGTAAACTAAGTGGTCGTAAGATTGAAGACCTCATTCACAACACAAGAAGCTTAGAAGGTCAGTCGGATAAAAAAAGTCCACAAGATTTTGCGCTATGGAAAAAAGCAGAACCAAAACACATCATGCGATGGCCTTCGCCCTGGAGTGATGGTTTTCCAGGATGGCATTTGGAGTGTACTGCGATGAGTACAAAATACCTTGGGAACCAATTTGATATTCACGGAGGCGGAATGGATCTTAAATTTCCCCACCACGAATGTGAAATCGCTCAAGCTGAATCGATGACCAACCAAGCGCCCGTAAACTATTGGCTGCATGCAAATATGTTGACTCTGAACGGCCAAAAAATGGCCAAGTCAACCGGAAACAATATTCTTCCAGACGCGATGTTTTCTGGAGATAATGATATTTTCACAAAAGCATTTACTCCTTCGGTAGTTCGCTTTTTCCTCTTACAAGCTCATTACAGAAGCATTGTAGACTTGAGTGAAGATGCATTATTGGCTTCTGAAAAAGGATTCAATCGCCTTCAAGAAGGTATACAGACGCTCAAACAATTAACACCTTCAGAAACTACAACAACTTTTGATTTTAATGCTTGGGAGACCAAGTGTTATGCAGCAATGAATGATGACTTTAACAGTCCTATTCTTATTGCGCAACTTTTTGATGCTGTTCGGTTCATTAATGCAGTTAAAAATAAAACAGCAACCATCGCTGCAGACGATCAAGAGAAATTAACCCATAAAATGAGTGAATTTGTTGAAGACATTATGGGCATTGAGTTGGATGGATCTGAAAATCAATCCGCTGTAAACGCAGCCCTAGAAGGTACCGTATCCATGTTGATCGACATTCGGAAAACTGCACGTGATAATAAGGATTTTGCTACTTCAGATCGTATTCGAGACGAACTCCTTGCACTGGGCGTTCAACTGAAGGATGGAAAAGACGGAACAGGATTTAGTCTGTAAATTACACTCCGGAAATGAGAAAAATTGCTATTCTCCCTTTTGTACTACTCATTAAATTGTATCGTTCATTTATATCACCCCTAACACCTCCATCGTGCAGACATACGCCCACCTGTTCACAATACGGTCTTGAGGCTTTTGAAAAACACGGCCTATTCAAAGGTTTTTATTTAACCCTTAAACGTGTTTTAAGCTGCCATCCTTGGGCCAAAGGAGGCTATGATCCTGTTCCGTAAACTTGGAGATGAATTCATAAAAAATAGTTACTTTTAACCAACTAATATAGACACATATGCTTTTTTCTAAAATACAATGGGCACCTTCTGACACTTTATTTAAAATTGGGGGTTTTGGGGTTCATTATTACAGCTTAATGTTTGTTATTGCATTTTCAGTGGGTATATACCTGATGAAGAAAATGTATGAAAAAGAAAAAGTGTCTGTGGATTATGTTGAGCCCTTGCTTTTTTATGTAGTCATAGCTACCGTTCTTGGAGCTCGACTTGGAGAAGTGTTTTTTTACAGTTGGGATTACTATCAAAATCACTTAATCGAAATTCTTTTACCCATACGAGCTATGGAAGGATCCAGCTTTTTATTTGGATTAATCGATGGATATGAATTCACAGGGTTTAGAGGATTAGCGAGTCATGGAGCTACAATAGGAATTTTGATTGGCTTGTATCTATATCAAAAACAATACAGTTACAAACCTTTAATTTGGATCTTAGATCGACTGGTCATTCCTGTAAGTTTAGGCGCTGCATTGGTTCGTGTTGGAAATTTTTTTAACTCTGAAATAGTTGGGAATTATACAGGGAATAATTTTGGGGTTGTTTTTCTTAATCGAGGAGAAATTGCTCCCCGACATCCCGCACAATTGTACGAAGCCATTGGATATCTTACACTATTTTTCTTGCTTCGTTATTTATACAACAACAAAGTAAGGCGACCCAATGGGTATTTATTTGGACTGTTTTTTGTCGTACTTTTTAGTGTTCGCTTTTTAGTGGAATTCGTAAAAGTAAGTCAAGGTGGTTTTGAAACCTACATTCCGCTTTTATCTACAGGACAATGGCTGAGTATTCCCATGATCCTTTTTGGTCTTTTCTTTATGTTTAAAAAATCAAATTCAAACCAATAAACTATGAATTCCCTAGATCTTTTGCGTTACCCTACTGGAAAGTTTGTTTGGCCGACTACGCAACCTACTCTCGAAGATAAAAGTAAGGCACTATCCATTTTAAAGGATTTTCCAAAACTACTTAAAGAAGAAGTAAGCAGCCTAAACGAAAATCAATTAAGAACTCCTTACCGAGAAGGTGGGTGGACCGTTGCTCAAGTTGTTCATCACTTAGCGGATAGTCACTCCCACGCATACCTCAGGTGTAAACATGCACTCCTTGAGGATGCCCCAAAAATAAAAGATTATACTGAATCGGATTGGGCAAAACTCGACGATGCTTCCGCAAGTGACCTTTCCCCTAGCCTATCAATTTTAGAGGGTATCCATCAGCGATGGGTAAGCTTCTTCAGTAAGCTTTCGAGCTCTCAAATGGAACGAACGTATTACCATCCCGAACGTTCCAAAGTATACCCACTTTATGTAGTGCTGGGGATATACTCATGGCACAGTATGCATCATCTTGAACACATTCGGGTTCTTAAAAAGATGAAGGATTGGTAATTCTTTCATTAGATTCATCTAAAAAATCCTAATCTATTGGGATAGGGTATATGGTTTTATTTTTTTAAGAGGACAGGATCTGGACCTCAATAGGAAATGACGATCCAATTCTTGTATTTTACAAACATTATATATAGTTAATAATTAACTCTAATTTTTGCGGATTTTGAATGCGCAAATATGCTGTTTTCATAAAAAACAGATTGATAAAATTGGGATGTAATTTTATTATACAGAAATTATGTTTATTAATTTTTAAATAATAATTTATTATGAAAAACAAAGTTTTATTCTATTTGTTTGCAATTTTTGGTTTAGCTGCAAGCGCACAAATTTCTGGATCAGTTCAGGATGGAGAAGGAAATCCACTTCCAGGAGCTAGCATCGTTGTTAAAGGAACAACAACCGGAGCTACTACTGATTTTGATGGGAATTTCTCAATAAATGCTCCGACTGGAAGCACCTTAATTTATTCATATGTAGGCTTCGAAACACAAGAGCAAATCTATGATGGTTCTCCACCTCAAATTATAATGCAATCTGGCCTAGCATTAGATGAGGTACTCTTAACAGGAAATAGATCAAAACCGAGAACGGCTATTGATTCGGCTGTCCCTATAGACAACATTAGAACGTCTGAGATTTTAAATACTGGTGAGGCGTCAATTGAACGAGCACTTACATTTGCAATTCCTTCTTTCAATGCACAAGATCAAGCAATTTCCGATGCGACAGCAGGTTTTAGCCCTGCAGATTTGAGAGGCTTAGGTCCCTCAAGAACGATGGTCTTGATAAACGGGAAACGAGTTAATCAACAAGCACAGGCGTATTTAAACAGAACACCTGGGAAAGGTGAAGTTGGAGTAAATCTAAAGTCTATTCCTGTTGCAGCTGTTGAACGTATTGAAGTGCTTCGTGATGGCGCATCTTCTCAGTATGGTTCTGATGCCATGGCTGGTGTAATCAACTTCATTTTGAAAAAAGATTCCGCATTCTCTACTTTAAATGTTGGAACTGGTGTTACCTCGGAAGGGGATGGATTACAATTTAATCTTGATTACAATACTACATTACCTTTTGGTAATGGAGGAAGAATAAACCTTACCCTAGGCTATATAGATCAAAAATTAACCAATCGGGCTGGATCTCCGGGGTTGAATTCTGGTGATATCGATTCTGGATCTCGTCAAAATGAAATCGACTTTGCGACAAATAATCCAACTTTAGGTATGATTGTTGGGCGACCAGATTTGAAACAAAAAGATATATTGGTTAATATAACCCATCCATTAGGTGAAAATTCAGAATTCTACACAACTCATAGTTTTTCTGACCGCTGGAACCGTTCTTTTGCATACTATCGTTTCCCAGGATGGAGACGTGATGTTGCTGACGCAAATTTTCTTAGCACTGATCCAAGCGAATTCATTGGCTATCATCCAACTTTTGAAGGAGAAATTAAAGATCATTTTAATGTGATTGGATTTGACTTTGATTTAGGTAACGACTGGAGACTCGATCTTTCTGTTACCCATGGAAAAAACAGTATTGACTATACTGTTAATCGATCAGTCAACCGAGATTATTTAAAGGATAATGGTTGGAGTCCTACAACATTCAAACCAGGGGGGTATGCTTTTTCTAATATTATTGAAAATGCTGACTTGACAAAATCATTCAGTGATGTAATATCATTCTCAGCTGGACTCGAATATAAAGTAGAAAAATTTGAGGCATTTAAAGGAGACCCTTTTTCTCGTTATGGTGGAGGTAGTGACTCATTTGCTGGTATTTCAATAGATCAAGAAGGAGAATGGACTAGAAATAATTTTGCCATTTATACCGGTTTAGACTTTGACTTTACAGAAAAATTATTAGTTTCTGCCGCAGGTCGCTATGAGAATTTTTCAGATGTAGGGTCTAACTTCAGCTGGAAGGTGGCATCTCGTTATAAAGTCAATACTAAAACAGCACTTCGTGCATCAATTTCTACTGGATTTAGAGCACCGTCTTTACACCAACAAAAGCTGTCCAACACTCAATATATTATTGTTGCTGGATCTTCTGAGCCATTATTACAAGGAACACTACAAAACGGAACACCAGAGGTTAGGGCTTTGGGTATTCAGGATCTTTTCCCAGAAACATCATTTAATATTACGGCTGGTTTAACCTTTGGAAATGGAGAAGGATTCACGGGTAGTCTTGATTTCTATAACATCAAAGTTAATGATCGTGTGCTATTTACTTCTCAAATTCAAGGAAAAGAAGGGAGTGCTTTAGCACAGTCTTTATCAGATGCGGGTGTGGTTTCAATACAAGCATGGATCAATGCTGGAAATACAAGTACTACAGGTTTAGACTTTGTATTTAATTGGAAAAAAGATGATTTGACCCTTGGACTAACTGGTAACTTAAACGAGACTAAAATTGATAGCATTGATACTCCTCAAGAATTAGCAGGGGTTGAAATTTTTGATCATAGAGAAGCAAGCTTAATCACGAATTCACGCCCAAAGCACAAAATAGCTTTAACAGCTGATTATCAAACTGAAAAAATTGATTTTGGTATGTACAATACACATTTTGGGAAAGTTACTATTGCACATGTGGGGGGTGACGCTCAATTTGATCAAGAATTGAGTTCAAAACTTGTAACCGATTTTCGTGTGACCTATAAATTCACACCACAATTACTTTTAACAGGAATCATGAACAATGCATTTGATGTATACCCTGATGAAACTAAAGATAGTAATGGTACAAATGCTGGAGGACGTTTTTTATATTCTAGTGAAGTATCTCAAATGGGACAACTAGGAAGAAATTATACGCTAGCCCTGAGCTATAAGTTTTAACAAATCTTTATTTTAAGATTTTAAAAGCCATCCATCCGGGTGGTTTTTTTTAGTTAAATATATCGTACGGATGCTAGCTGATTGAGTTTATAACCACTTCCGTTGAATCAAAAAAAAATCACGACTTATGGGTCGTGATTTTTTATGTTCA
>CBFHHG010000020.1:0-24826 GCA_965655585.1 Candidatus Arcticimaribacter sp.
CCCATATTACAGATGGTTCCTTTTCCAGTACAAGACATGGCTTCAGCCCCTTCTCCAAAATATTCTATAATTGCTCCAGTACCTCCTTTAACAGTTAGGATACCCGCTACTTTTAAAATCACATCTTTTGGCGCAGTCCAACCGTTTAATTTCCCGGTTAGTTTTACCCCAATTAGTTTTGGGAATTTTAATTCCCATGGCATATCTGCCATAACGTCTACCGCATCTGCGCCTCCAACACCAATGGCTAGCATGCCTAGTCCACCTGCATTAACGGTATGTGAATCTGTTCCAATCATCATTCCTCCTGGGAAAGCATAATTTTCTAAAACTACTTGGTGGATAATTCCAGCACCCGGCTTCCAAAACCCAAGTCCATATTTATTAGAAACAGACTCTAAAAAATCAAATACTTCTGAAGAGGTAGAATTTGCCGACTTTAAATCTTTCGAAGCTCCCTCTTTCGCTTGAATCAAGTGATCACAGTGAGTAGTTGTAGGAACAGCCACTTTTGCTTTTCCAGCTTGCATGAATTGTAACAAAGCCATTTGGGCAGTCGCATCTTGAAGTGCAATTCTATCTGGTGCAAAATCAACATAATCTGCCCCTCGGGTATAAGGACGGTCTGATTTACCTCCCCATAAATGAGAATATAATATTTTTTCTGAAGCTGTTAAGGGTTTTCCTGTTAATTTTCTTGCTTCTGCAACACGATCTTCAAGTCGTGCGTACACTTGTTTAATCATCTCAATGTCAAATGCCATAGTGCTATAAATTAAATTTGGGTGAAAATACAAAATTAAGCCAATAGATTTAGTACGGAATGTAGAATTAATTACTTGTTTAAGAATGTCCTTAGAATCTTCCGTTTGTATATAATATTCTTCAAAAAAAAGAAGGAAACCCTTTAAAATCAGCACTAAGGATTCTAAAAAGTGCCTTTTATGCCGAATAGAATCCTAAAGGAATCAAAAAAGCCCTCACGTTTGTGAGGGCTTTGTTGGTCTACTAGGGCTCGAACCTAGACTCTTCTGGACCAAAACCAGACGTGTTGCCAGTTACACCATAGACCATTGGAGGTGCAAATTTAATAGAAATATTTGCTCCTACAAGCCATTTTTATAAAATAATTGAATCTAAGGATATAAAAGTTTGCATTCTGTTAAATACGAGGTTGTTTCTTCAAATATTCTTACATTCGTTTTCAGAAAAACCGACCTATGAACACTACACAATTCGAATTCTGGAATCGCATACTTGGATGGAGTGTTTTTGCAATTGCTCTTGTCACTTTTGGGCTCACGGTGGAGCCTACTGCCAGCTTTTGGGATGCTAGTGAATACATTGCTACTTCTGCAAAACTCCAAATCGGCCATCCTCCAGGTGCTCCATTTTATCAAATGATGGGAGCCTTTTTTTCATTGTTCGCAAGCGGTCCAGAACAAATAGCTTTACTCGTAAACTTAATGTCTGTTTTTTCGAGCGCCTTTACCATACTGTTCTTGTTTTGGACTTTAACCCTTCTGCTCAAAAAATTACCAGCTTTTAGTACCATAGAAACGACTAATGATGCCTTAGCTTTTTTTGGAAGTGCCGTTATAGGGGCACTTGCCTTTTGTTTTTCTGATAGCTTCTGGTTCAATGCGGTTGAAGCTGAAGTATATGCCATGGCTACTTGTATTCTTTCGCTTTTATTTTGGCTGAGTTTGCGTTGGGAACAAGAGATGAACACGCCCAGAGGAGATCGCTGGTTGTTGCTTATTGCTTTTGTTATTGGCCTTTCATTTGGAGTACACTTTATGGGTCTGTTGACAATTCCTGCGATGGGAATGCTGTATTATTTTAAAAACTATAAAACAGTAACCTTTAAAGGGTTCATCGTAGCCAATGTGCTTTCTGTTGCAATTTTACTTTTTATTTTTAAATTGTTACTCCCTCTAACCCTTGCTTTGTTTGGTAAAATGGAAGTCTATTTTGTAAATAACTTGGGCTTTTCTTTCAACAGTGGAACAATTTTTACTGCGCTATTAATCATTGGCTTTTTTATATACAGTTTGCGTTTTACACGTAAAAAGAACTACGTAAATCTGAATACCGGCATACTATGTATCCTCTTTGTTTTTCTTGGGTTCTCGTCTTGGATTATGCTCCCTATCCGAGCAAATGCCAATACGGTCATCAATGAAAATTCTCCTTCAGATGCACGACAGCTTTTGGCATATTATAACCTAGAACAATATCCTGAAACTAAATTGTTCTACGGTCCAATGTTTTCTGATATGTATGCCGGGCAGGACGAACAAGAACCCTACATCGATGACAAGCCCAAATACGAACGGGATGAAAAAACAGGGCGCTACCTGATCGTCAACAACTGGAAAGGCTCACGAATAAACGCCAATTCTAAGCATAAAGGAATTCTCCCAAGGTTACACAGTTCGGAACATGCAGCAAACTATATGAACTTTACTGCACCCTTAGAGTTTTCTGTTAAACCAGAATACCGAGGGAGTAAACAACTGATGCGGGAGGTTCAATCTTTTAGACAAGATGCTTCCGAAGGAAGTGTATCGGGAGAAGACTATCACGAGTTTTACAAGAAGATGTCGCCTTACCTCAACATCGAGAAGCCTTCGTTTTTGAGTAATATGGCGTATTTATTTCAATACCAAATTGGGTATATGTATGTACGCTATTTTATGTGGAATTTTACTGGTAGACAGAACGATATTCAAGGACGGTATACTAGTCTAAATGGAAATTGGATTAGCGGTATCCCGTTTATTGACGCGATACGATTAGGAAACCAAAATGAACTAAGTGAAGATGCGCTGAATAACAAAGCTCGAAACACCTATTTCTTTCTTCCCCTTATCCTCGGACTCATTGGTGTATTCTTTTTATATGGACAAGACAAAATGAAGTTCTGGGTACTGATGTTGTTTTTCCTTTTTACTGGACTTGCATTGAAAATATACCTCAACGAACGTCCTTTTGAACCTAGAGAGCGTGATTATGCCTTGGTTGGTTCCTTTTATGTTTTTGCTATATGGATTGGGATGGGTGCTTTTGCTTTGATCCAAAATCTACGGAATACCTGGTCCAATAAATTGGTTGTTCCAGCAGCTGTTCTTCTATGTTTTTTAGCTGTCCCTGCATTGATGGGTGTGCAAAACTGGGATGATCATGATCGTTCCGGGCGATATACAGCACAGTCAATTTCTAAGTCATATTTGACTTCTATTCAAAAGGATGTGGGTGCCATTATTTTTACCATTGGAGACAACGATACCTTTGCACTTTGGTACGCTCAAGACATTGAAGAGTATCGTCAAGATGTTCGACCCATCAACACCAGTTTGATCGCTACAGACTGGTATATCGATCAAATGAAACGCAAGACCTACACCAGCGAAGCAGTTGATATTCAGTTGGAGCATGCACAATATGCCTATGGAGTTCGAGACTATACCAAACACGAATCAATCATTGACAGTGTTCGTTGGGACATCAAAGATTTTATGAATTGGGTAGCCAGTGACGATCCTCGAAACAAATACAAACGAATCATTCAAAAATCGGGAGGAGATCCTGATCTGTATCCAAAGGGAACTCAAGAAATGGTATTTTATCCAACAAATAAAATCCGTGTAAATGTCAATGTAGAAAACGTAATTCGGAGTGGTTTGGTCAAAGAAAAAGACCGCGATTTGATTGTTCCCTATATTGATATTGACTTACCCAAGGGTGGGTTGTATAAAAATCAATTGATTATGTTGGATATTCTTGCAAACAACGACTGGAAGAGGCCGCTCTATTTTACTGGAGGTAGCTACGATGATTCTGAATATCTTTGGATGAAAAACTACTTGCAACTTGAAGGTTTGGTGTATAAACTGGTTCCCATAAAAACACCTAAAAACAAAAACAATCCCTATTTGATGGGGCGTTTGGATGCAGACTTGATGTACGAAATTGTTAAAAAATGGGAATGGGGAAATTCGGATAGTCCTGAAATTTACCACGATCCAGAAACTCGAAAAAACAGCATTTCATATCGAAGTAATATGGCGCGTTTGGCCGAAGTATTGATTGATGAAGGAAAGCTTGCTAAAGCAAAAGAAATCATTGACCTGAATTTGGAGAAAATGCCAGTAGATTATTTTGGTTATTACAGTCTTTTGACTCCCTTTATCGAAGGGTATTATCGTGTAGGAGCAACAGAAGATGCTCGTAAACTTTTCGAGCAAATTGCAGAAAAATATCGCGACCAATTGGAATATTTTGAAAGTCTGTCGCTAAACTTTCAATACGACCTTGGGGAGGAAGTACTAACCGAAATTGAACGATATCGCTCCTTGATTGAAGTCATTATAGACAATAACGATGAGGAATTTATGGCCTCTAAAATCGTAGCTTTTCAAAGACACACAGCTCCGTTTGAATTTCTATACGGATCGTATGATTACTTTACCAGCCAAGAGGATTTTGTAGCCGGTCTCTATATTGGTGGAGACAGTATAGCTGGACGTTCTTTAATAGAGAACATTGCTTTTGTTTACGAGAAACGTTTATCGCAGCTCAGTAGTTTAGATCCCGAAGATCAAACTATTTATGAGGAAATCATCATGGATGAAGTTAATGGCTATAGAAGGTTGATGCTGTATGTGAGTTTACATGAAACAGAGGCCTATCGGGACAGTATGGAAAAACGTATTTTTGTGGCAATAGAACCCTTGGCAATGTTTGATAGCTTGTTTGGAGAAGAGTAGCTAAATTTAGCCTACATAATCGTTCATAAGGCTGATCAAAGTATTGGCATTTTGTTCCCCACTCTGTCTCCAAACCATTTCTCCATCCTTATAAATCATAAGGGTTGGAATGGCTTTTACTCGGAGCGCTTCGGTTAGCTTCGTATTTTTGTTCGTTTCTATCTTAATAACCTTTCCTTGATCTCCGATAGCAGCAGCAACATCTCGTAAAGCGGGATGAAACTCTTCGGAAGGGTTGGCGTCTTCTTGAAAAAAAACAAGGAGTAATGGGGCTTTATCGTCTATTAATTCACCAAATTTTGACACGGACAATAGTGTTTAAAAGTTTTGTGCAATTTAAGTTTTTTTTATTAAACCACTTTCTGCGAGCATTTTAAGGTAATAACGGTAATTTCGGGCCAAATTCCAACCCTTCCAGGATAAGCCAAAAAGCCAAAACCCCGATTTACATTGAGGTATTGTTTGGCTTGATTGTAAACTCCTGCCCATTGCTTATAGCGCCATTTTACTGGGCTCCACTTAAACCAACCTGGGATTTCAATCCCAAATTGCATCCCATGGGTATGTCCACTCAACGTTAGCTCAAAAGGATAGGGATGTTCGATAACCTGTGCCTCCCAATGCGAAGGGTCGTGCGACATTAAAATTTTAAAATCTTCTGAATCGACCTTCGAAACCGCTAGATTTAGGTCACCTGCCTTTTTGAAGCCTCCTTTACCCCAGTTTTCTACGCCAACCAATGCAATGCGCTCCCCGTCTTTTTCTAAAAATTGGGTGTTATTTAATAAAACTTTAAAACCCATTTTTTCTTGTGCTTCGATCAAATCCGAAAGATTTTTCTCTTTATCTTCTTCTGAAGCCCATTGCACATAATCTCCGTAATCATGATTTCCCAAAACAGAAAACTTCCCTTGCGGAGCTTTGAGAGAACTCATCAAATCCATCCAAGGATACACTTCAGAGGCTTTATTGTTGACCATATCCCCTGTAAAAAGGATAACATCCGATTCTTGTTCATTAATCAGGTCCATCCCATAGGACACCTTTTCTCTATTATCAAAACTTCCGCTGTGAATGTCCGAAATCTGTGTTAATGTAAATCCGTCAAAGGCTTTGGGAAGGGTATCGAACTCTAGGGTGTAGCGCAATACCTTATAGTTGTACTTCCCTTTATACATTCCATATAAAAGAGATACAAGTGGAACTGCTGCAATTCCAAGTGCAAGTTTTGAAATAAATTTTCTACGATCTGGAAAATAGCCTTGAACGTCTTCTCCTTGAGTAAAAAAGCGATATACAGCTTGAGGAATTCGAACAATATCTTCAAAAAACAAAAAGAGTATAATAAACGTCTGAAAAACAAATAGAGCAAGGAAGAAACCTAAGGCCAAACTCATGCCAGGATTAAAACCCTCGTGGCGATCGAAAAAAATACTGTGGTAAGCAAAATTTGCAAATACTATCACAACTACGAGCCAGTATAAAATCAAGAGACTGCGTTGTTGTGTTAGGGTTTTTATTGCCTGAAAAGCATAGATGCCAAACAAGGAGAAAAAGATAATGAGAATGATCCAACGTAACATAGATATAAATAAGTAAAGTTTATTTCATTTTTTTTGACAGCTCCATTGCTTTTCCATCGGAAAGGCTAGCAACATAGCAAGTGGCATTGAGAAGCGTATCGTAGAGCGAATCTGAAAGAAATGGTGTGCCTTTGGGAACTAAACGTAAAATGAGTTGATCATATGCATCAGCTTCTCCCTTAAATTCATGAACCGCAGCAGTAGTAAAGGCATCCAATAAGGTTGTAATGACCTTGTAACCTACAATCTCTTTTTGCAGTACCTCTGGAGAGTGGTATACTTTTTCAACGCTTAGCGAGATGATGTCGTCAATCTGAGCGGCATACTTACTTTTATCCAACAAGGCATGAGGAAAGTTACCAGAAAGTATTGCCTCTTCATTCTTTAAAAAGATTTCCACTGCGTCTTTTATAAGGCTATTGATTGCCAAAGCTCTCAAATAACTCATCCGTTGGGGCGTGTGTTTTAAAGAAGCATAGGTCTTTTTATCAATCGAATCTTTTACAAGATTGATTAAATATTCTAAAGCATACGATTCCGAAATCCATCCGAGGTTTATGCCATCTTCAAAATCAATGATGGTGTAGCAAATGTCATCTGCTGCTTCTACTAGGTATGCCAGAGGGTGACGAAAGTAGGTTCCCTTTGTACTTATTAGACCTAGATCTTGAGCAAGCGTATTAAAGTCAGTAGCTTGAGCTTGATAAAATCCAAATTTCTTGTCCGCAACATGTTGTGTTGGCTTGTGTGGTAAAGAGGCTTTAGGGTATTTCATATAGGCACCAAGAGTAGCTGCACTGAGTCGTAAACCCCCTGCCGCTCCTTCCATAGATTGAGATACAATTTTAAAGCCGTTGGCGTTTCCTTCGAACTTACATAGGTCTTCGTACTCTAAAGCATTCAATTCTGTTTTATAAACTGCTCCCGCACCATCAGAAAAAAAATGCCCAATCGCTTTTTCTCCACTGTGCCCAAAAGGGGGGTTCCCGATATCATGGGCTAAAGCTGCTGCAGCTACAATAGCACCAAAATCATTGGATTGATAGCCATGAATTTCAGATAAGTGCGGATGTTTTTCTAGAATTGCCTTCCCTGCTAGTCGCCCTATACTCCGAGCAACTACCGAAACTTCTAGACTGTGGGTAAGGCGGGTATGGACAAAGTCTGTTTTGGAAAAGGGAATGACTTGGGTTTTATCCTGAAGGCTTCTAAATGCAGCAGAAAATACAATCCGATCATAATCTACTTCAAAGCCCAAGCGTGTTTCATCTTGTTCCTTTCTTAGTCTTTTGGTTTTATCACCATATCGCTGTAAGGATAAAAGCTGCTCCCAATTCATAAATTTATTTTATGTAAAAATAAGAAGATTTTAGGAAGTAATCAGTGTTATGAAAGCGTTAAGTAATGATCAAAATATTTATGATTGGTTAACATCAGGGGTCGGTCATTTAACCCTCGGTTAAAAAGGGTAGTACAGTCTCACCATAGATTTGTGGTGTACAAAAAAATAAAAAAAATACAATGAAAAATCAAATCTCAAAGTTATTTAAATTATCTCTAGTAGCCTCAGCCTTTACACTCGGTTCATGCTCTACTGATCCAGAAACTATTATTGAAACGGTTGTTGTTACAGAAACTGTAACAGAAACTGTTACAACCACGGTTGCAGCACCAACTCCTACAACTACAACCATTGGTTCAGGTGGAATAACTTATATCGATGATGCACAAACTTGGACAAACGACCGTATCTGGATCATGAACGGAAAAGTTGTTGTTCGTTCTGGTGGATCTTTAACCATTGATGCAGGAACAATTATCAAGGCTCAAAATGGTCAAGGTGTTGAAGCAACAGCTTTGGTTATAGCAGCTGGAGCAACAATCAATGCAATTGGTACTGCAGATTCGCCTATAATTTTTACTGACATCGAAGACACCATTGATTATGGAGATGGTGTTATTAGTCCCAATCGTGTACCAACTGACACAGGTAAATGGGGTGGTGTTATCATCTTAGGAAACGCCATCGTTGGTGAAGATGGAGGTTCTGATGATATCGAGGGAATCGCAGAAGGCTATGATTGGACTTCTTATGGTGGAAATGATGATGCAGATTCATCCGGTTCTTTTTCTTATGTTTCTATTCGTCACAGTGGAACTCAATTGGCAGGAGGAGATGAAATTCAAGGATTGACTTTGGGTGGAATTGGTTCTGGAACTACCTTAAGCAATATCGAAGTTGTAGGAAGTAATGATGACGGGATTGAAATTTTTGGAGGTGCTGCCCAAATCACAAACATCGTGATCCTGAACCAAAGAGATGATGCAATCGATTTGGACGAAGGTTTTAGAGGAACACTTACCAATGCGGTTATTGTGTTGCGATCTAATTCTGATAACCCTTTTGAAATAGATGGTACAGAAGATAGTACTGGAACAATTGGTGGGTCATACACAATAAACAATGTAACTGTATATGCGAATACGGCTCCCGAATCTGGTAAAAACTTTCTTGGAGACTGGAAAAGTGATGCGACTGGTTTGACCAATAACGTAGTTTTCAAAAACATTGATGGTCTTGTAATTAAAGGAATTGATTCGGATACCTACACAGGTGTAGCGACAACTACCCGTGCTAATGAACTAAACTTTAATGATTTCTATTTCGTATCGGCAACTTCAACTTTATCTGATATCTTTACAAACACCACTGTAACGGATTATGCAGATTGGGCACAAGTAGTTTCGGAACAAGTTGCAAACACCGGTGCTGATGAAACAGTTTTCTCATGGACACTTTGGAGTACTTTGAGCAATTAAATAACACACAAACACATAAACCACATTAGCCTGATATATTCAGGCTTTTGTATTTTTTTTTATTTTATGAAAAAGTTTTTTACTAGCCTATTTGTTTTTATTTCGACCCTAAGTTTTTCACAGTCTGTCATTACAGGTACCGTAATCGATGGTGAATTTAATGACCCGCTTCCTTTTGCAAATGTTATATTAAAAAATTCAACTGATCCCAGTTTTATTGAGGGTATTACTACCGATTTTGACGGAAAATTTCTCTTCGAAGTTGTAGATGGAACCTATCTAATCGAACTTTCATATGTTGGATATGAGACCCGACAAATCAATGAAATCAACATTGCGGGAGATAAAGAATTTTTAATTGATGTGACTTTAAATCCTTCATCTAACAGCCTTGATGAAGTTGTCGTAACAACCTCTCAACGCAAAAATTCTGAAGTAGCCATTTTAGCTATTCAGAAAAAATCCATCAATCTTATTGATGGCCTTTCTGCCCAAACAATCAAGAAAACAGGTGATAGCAATTTAGCTGCAGCTATTAAGCGTGTGCCTGGGGTATCTATTCAAGACGGAAAATTTGTTTATGTTCGAGGTTTAGGTGATCGGTATTCTAAAACACTTCTAGGCGGTCTCGAAGTTCCTGGATTAGATCCTGATAAAAACACCCTTCAACTTGATGTTTTTCCAACTAACATTTTAGACAACATCATCATAAGCAAATCGGCCAGTGCAGATCTACCTGCAGATTTTAGTGGTGGTATTGTTAACATCGTCCTAAAGGATTTTTCGACACTTCCAGAATATGGGTTTTCAGTTTCTGGAAACTATAACCCTGACATGAATTTTGTTGACAATGCTATTCGCAACAACCCTGAGGGTACTAACTTTTTTGGTTTTAACAACGGCTATTTTGATCGGCCGATTGGAGCTGCACAGAATATTCCTTTACCCGAACAAAATGCTATAGGATATGCCGGTGTTTTGAATAAAGTGACCCGTACATTTGAACAACAGATGGCTGTAAATCGCTATCGCAGCGGGATCGACTATAGTTTTGGTGCTACTGCAAGCAACCAGTTCAAGCTTAAAAACGACACCGCCATTGGGTTTATCGCTGCCCTCGGGTTTCGATCGGATACCGATTATTATAATGACTATCAAACTGGAACTATCGCCAAAGAAACTTCTGGCTTAGAAAATAATACTTCTCAAAGAGGCGAGTTGGGCGTAATTAAAAAACTTGCCAGTGCTCTATTAGGAGTTTCTTTAAAAACAAAAAACTCCAAATACAAGTTGAATGTCTTGAATTTAAAAAGTGCTGAGTCAAATGCAATTTTTGCTGAATACGCAGACTACCTTGAAAATCCTTATATCGGTCAAGCAAATATATTGACCTATACCGATCGTAATATTGTTTCTATTCCTTTTAGTGCCAAACATATTTTGAATGAAGGGAAATCGATAATTGAGTGGAAAATTGCTCCTTCCTATGCAGAAGTTTTTGACAAAGACTTTAAGAAAACTGTTTTTGAAACCAACGCTAGTAGAAGTTACTTTACCATTTCTCCTTCCACTACTCAGCTACCACAACGTCTTTGGAGGACACTAAAAGAAGATGCACTCGCTAGTACAATACAGTACACTTATCAACTTCCCGAAGGAAAAATTAAAGGAAAACTAAAAACAGGAGCTGCCTATTCTTCAAAAGAGAGAACTTTTAGAACATCGAATTATGCAATCGATTTTATTGGGCGTAGTGAAGAGTTGTTGGGGAATCCCAACAACCTTTTAGACCCTGCTAACCTTTGGACTGCAGACACCAACCGCGGTTCTTTTATTCTTGGAAGCTATCAAAGAACAAATCAGTACGATGCCCAAAGTAGTACCATCGCTGGATTTGTTGCTGCGGAATTAAAACTATCGGAAGCATGGAAAGCTACCCTCGGAATTCGTTTTGAAAACTACTCGCTAAACTATACAGGAGAATCAATTGATCAGGTTGTTTACAATAAGGAGGAATTAATTGATGTAAACGATTTTTTCCCATCGATAAACCTAATTCGATCGCTGAGCGAACAAACCAATTTGCGTTTTTCTTATTCTAAAACAACTGCACGACCAAGTTTTAAAGAAAACTCTTCAGCTCAAATATTCGATCCGATTACCGAGCGCTATTTCATTGGAAATCCAGACTTGAAACCGACTTACATCAACAACATCGATTTCCGTTATGAACACTATGGAGAAGGAAATCAATTTTATTCCGTAAGTGCATTTTATAAAAATTTCGAAAATCCAATTGAAATTGTAGCCTTGGGATTGAACGCTCCAAATCAATTAATTGGAAGAAACAATTCAGAAGCAACTGTTGCAGGTATTGAAATAGAGTATCGTAAAAACATAATCGATAACGATAACTCAAAGCTCGCAATCAACATGAATAGCTCTCTGATTTATTCTCAGCAAAAAATGACCGATGCAGAGTATAACGGCAGAGTCATTACGGAGCCAAATCGAAATATTGATAGAACAAGAGTACTTCAAGGGCAGGCTCCCTTTTTAATCAATGCGGGAGTAACTTTTACTAATGTAAATAAAAACTTCGAAGCAGGTCTTTTCTATAATGTTCAAGGAAAAACTTTAGAAGTCGTAGGTGTTGGAAATATTCCTGATGTTTATACCGATCCCTTTAATAATTTAAATCTCACATGCACTAAAAAATTTGGAACCAACCAAAATCAAACCCTCACGTTTAAGGCACAAAATATACTAGCGGATACAAGGGAAAGTTTCTATGACTATTATGGGGAAGAGCAACGACCTTTTTCTTTATTTAAAATTGGCAGATCCTTTAGTTTGGGATACAGCATCAAATTCTAAAAAAGTAGCGCCATTGGATTGACATAGCAATAACATTTATTTTTCACAGTTGCACAAAATAAACTCGATTATGCGTGCAATTAAACTTATTCTATTTACCATTTTATTATCAACCGCTTCACTTTACGGCCAGGAAGTAACCGCTTCTATATTCGGAAAAGGTTTGCTCAATATTCAAGCAAAAGACAGTACTTTTTCAATGAATATAAGTGCTAGAATGCAGTACTTAACCTCTACTAGTTGGCGTGAATTTGATGATTCTTTCGGGAGTCCAGAGTCTAATTTTTTAATAAAACGTGCTAGCTTAAAATTTAAGGGTTTTGCGATCAGCTCCAAGTTAACTTACAAACTGGAATTGGGTTTATCGAAGCGTGATGTTTCTGCTGAAAATCAATTCATAAGTAATGCTATGCGTTATATCCTCGATGCTTATGTGCGTTGGGATTTTTACAAGAACTTTACATTACAAGCTGGTCAAGGGAAATTACCTGGAAACATAGAGCGTGTAATTTCTTCAGGAGATTTAGCCATGGTTGATCGTTCCATATTGAATAGTAAATTCAATATTGACCGTGATTTAGGAGTACAGCTTCGTCACCACTTTAAATTATCTGAAAACTTTATTGTCAAAGAAATTTTTGCACTCTCACAAGGAGAAGGACGCAACATAACCTCAGGAAATTTAGGCGGGCACCAATATACCGGAAGAGTAGAAGTACTTCCTTTTGGAAACTTCAAAAGTAAAGGAGATTACCGTAGAGCTGATTTGGAACGCGAACAAACTCCGAAACTTTTGGTTGGGGTAGTTTATGATCTGAATAGCGATGCTGTTAAGTCGAGAAGTAACCAAGGTACATACCTCGAAACCACAGATGGTTTTTACCAGACGGATGTGAGTACACTGTTTTTTGATGCGCATTTTAAATACAGAGGGTTTTCTATCATGACTGAATATGCCGATCGTGATGCAGATGCTCCTCTTGCTCGAAATACAGATGATAGTCTTACCGGTGCTGTAGTAGACATTGGAAATGCTACCAATTTTCAGATGGGATATGTACTCCCATCAAATTTTGAAATAACTGGACGTTATACCCATATTAATTTTGATGAAATCGTATCTTCGAAAAACAAAATTACGCAGTACACTTTGGGGATATCTAAATACGTTGATAAGCATAAATTAAAATTCAAACAGACGCAACTTATTATAATACGGTTGCTTCTAATAACAGGATTGTATACCGATTACAATTTGATGTTCACCTCTAAAAATAAAAAATTATGGATAATATTTATCTAATGCTTGTTTCGGTTTTGGCAGTTTTGGCTGTTGGAGATCTTATTGTTGGAGTTAGCAACGATGCAGTAAACTTTTTGAATTCTGCAGTTGGATCAAAAGCAATTCCTTTTAGAACCATCATGATCCTTGCATCTCTGGGAGTTACTTGTGGAGCTTTGTTTTCAAGTGGTCTTATGGAAGTAGCTCGAAAGGGAATTTTTAATCCAGGAGAATTTTACTTCGACGAAATCATTTTAATTTTCACTGCAGTAATGTTAACCGACATTTTACTTCTTGATTTTTTCAACACCTTAGGTATGCCAACCTCAACAACGGTTTCTATTGTATTTACCTTATTGGGTGCTGCAGTTTTTATGTCGATCATTAAAATCAGTGGTGATTCTGGAGATTTCAGTGATATTGTAAACTACATCAACACCACTAAAGCGATCCAAATTATTTTGGGTATTCTACTCTCTGTAGTAGTTGCGCTTAGTGTTGGAGCTGTTGTTCAGTGGTTTTCAAGATTTTTTTTAACCTATGAATTTGAGAAAAAAGCAATGTGGGTTAGTGCTCTTTTTGGAGGTATTGCCCTGTCTGCTATTACCTATTTTATTTTAATGAAAGGAATTAAAGGAACCCCTTTTGCTAACGTAAAATACGATCTATTAGGGGGGATGAAAATCAAAGACTTATTGGAGCAAGAAGTTTTCAAGGTAGTCTTGGCAAACTTCATAGTTTGGTTTGGAATTTCCTTTAGCCTAATTAAATTTTTAAAAGCAAATATCTACAAGGTTATTATTGGAACGGGAACCTTTGCATTGGCATTAGCATTTGCAGGAAATGACTTGGTAAACTTTATTGGAGTTCCAATCGCTGCTTATCAGTCTTACGAGGCCTGGGTAGTTTCTGGAGTTGCAGCTTCGGAGTTTAGTATGGGTATTCTCGCTGATAAAGTTCCTACTCCTACTTTATTGCTAATTCTTTCTGGTGGTATTATGGTGCTTACCTTATGGGTATCTACCAAGGCTAAAAAGGTAATGAAAACAGAACTGGATTTATCGGATCAAAACACGATTAAAGAACGTTTTCAGCCTAATTTTCTTTCCAAAGGAATTGTAAAAACATTCCAAGTAGTTGGAAGTGGTTTCAATATGTTGATCCCTTCTGGTTTAAAAGAAAAGATAGACCTGCAATTTTCAAATACAGAATTTGTTTTAAAAAATCAGAACATCAAAGATGCTCCATCTTTTGACATGCTTCGTGCCTGTATCAATTTGGTAGTTGCTTCGATTTTGATTTCGATAGCAACCTCCTACAAGCTCCCATTATCAACTACCTATGTAACGTTTATGGTGGCAATGGGAACTTCTCTTGCTGACCGTGCATGGCAGCGAGATAGCGCAGTATATCGAGTTGCTGGGGTACTGAATGTAATTGGGGGTTGGTTTTTAACCGCAATCACCGCCTTTATCGTGTCTGGAATTATTGTAACGCTAATCAAATTAGGTGGGCCTCAAGCCATTGCTATTATACTCTTTATAATTTTATTGATTATTGGGAAAAACTACCTGAAACACAAAAGTGAAAATGCTGAGCTAATTGATTTAGATGGCCTAGTTAAATACGAAAGTGACTCCATCAAAGGGGTTATGGATGAGAGCACAAAGAACGTTATCAAGGTGTTTATGCGAGTCGACAAGGTTTATGCAATACTCTGTGATGGGCTAGCAAAACACGATAAATCGATACTCAAAAATGGAAAGAAAAACATCAAACGCCTAACAGATGATGTTGATGAATTGAGAGAAAATATTTTTTACTTCATCAAAAATTTAGAAGAATCGAGTTTGTCTGCAAGTAATTTCTATATCGTTATTTTGAGTTTGATTCAGGACATAACCGACGATCTTGAATTTATCGTAAATAAAAGCTACAAGCACGTAAACAACGATCATTCTAAACTCAAGTTAAGCCAAGTTCGTGACTTACAAGAAATTCGTGAACTCACAGAATCTGTTTTCCAAGAGGCTATGAAGGCTTTTGAAAATAATTCGATTGCTAAACTCGAGATTGTTTTGAACAATCGTTCGAATATCGTGAGTAAACTTGATGAAAAGATCAATGCTCAGATTCAGCGTACTCGTAACGAAGAAACGAGTCCAAAAAACACAACCTTATATTTCAATATTCTCTTAAAATCAAAGGATTTATATCTGCATAAACTGAATGTTGTAGAAACATTTTTGGACAATATAAACAAGATCGAATCTTAATAGCTGAGATTTTTAAACCACAAAAGCTCCTTATCTATACTAGATAAGGAGCTTTTTATTTTTCAGCATATTGACTTAGCACACCTGATTTTAAGAGCTACTGGGTGTGACAAACGTTGAGGTAATCCAATTATAGTATCAACTTAGAGCAAAAAAAAACTCCGTTGGGAAACGGAGTTTTTACAGTAAGAAAGTGAGTTGCTTATGAACCACACATCAGGCAATCGTCGCCTTCGTTTTCTTTAGATTGTTGCAGCATTGTCTTCAATTCGGCTGGGGTTAGGGGTTCTACAGGTGCAGCTGCAGGAGTGCCTTTACTAGCTGCTGCATTTACTGATCCTATTGTCTCTTCAACCGTAGCAGTTGCCGCCTCTAAAGCTGGTTTTTGTTCTTTCTTTGAGTCATTGGATAAGGTGAACTTAATCGCATCCACAGCAGATTTTGTTCTTAAATAATACATTCCTGTTTTAAGTCCTGATTTCCATGCATAGAAATGCATAGACGTTAATTTAGGCATGGTTGCTCCTTCCATAAAGAGGTTCAGCGATTGTGATTGATCGATGAAATATCCCCGTTGGCGCGACATATCAATAATGTCTTTCATGCTCATTTCCCAAACTGTTTTGTAGAGTTCTTTAAGTTCAGCTGGAATACCATCAATCTTCTGAACAGATCCGTTTGCACGCATCAATTCTTGCTTCATTTCTTCTGTCCAAAGACCTAAATCAACTAGATCTTCTAAAAGGTGTTTGTTTACAACAATGAATTCTCCTGACAATACACGACGGGTATAAATGTTAGAGGTATATGGCTCAAAGCATTCGTTGTTCCCTAAAATTTGAGAAGTAGAAGCAGTAGGCATTGGAGCAACCAATAGGGAGTTCCGTACACCGTGCTTTTTGACTTGCTTTCTCAATGCAGCCCAATCCCAACGACCGCTGAGTTCTTCGTCTTTAACTCCCCACATATTGTGTTGAAATTCTCCTTTAGACATTGGAGAGCCTTTATAAGACTGGTAGGGTCCTTCACGTTTAGCTTCTTCCATTGAAGCCGTTACAGCTGCAAAATAAAGGGTTTCAAAAATTTCTTGATTCAATTCTTTTGCCTTCTCTGAAGTAAAAGGTAAACGCAATAGAATAAATGCATCTGCAAGGCCTTGAACACCTAGTCCAACGGGGCGATGACGCATATTTGAATTTTCTGCTTCAATTACAGGATAATAGTTGCGATCGATTACTCGGTTTAAGTTAACGGTTACTTGCTTGGTTACACGAAACAATTCGTCGTGATCAAAAGCGCCGTCTTTGATGAACATCGGTAAAGCTATCGAGGCTAGGTTACAAACCGCTACTTCGTCAGGAGCAGTGTATTCTATGATCTCAGTACAGAGGTTTGAAGAACGGATGGTTCCCAGATTTTTCTGATTCGACTTGCGGTTGGCCGCATCTTTATAAAGCATATAAGGAGTTCCAGTCTCAATTTGAGATTCTAGAATTTTTTCCCATAACTCTCGAGCACGAATTGTTTTTCTTCCTTTCCCTTCATCTTCATATTTAGTGTAAAGAGCATCAAATTCATCACTGTGGCAGTTGAATAGGTCTGGACATTCGTTTGGACACATTAAAGTCCAAGTGCTGTCTTGTTCAACCCGTTTCATAAATAAATCGGGCGTCCACATTGCAAAGAATAAATCACGCGCACGCATTTCTTCTTTTCCTGTGTTTTTCTTGAGATCTAAAAAATCAAAAATATCTGCATGCCATGGTTCGATATAAATAGCGAAAGAACCTTTACGTTTTCCTCCACCTTGGTCTACATATCGTGCCGTATCGTTAAAGACACGTAACATGGGTACAATACCATTCGAAGTCCCGTTGGTTCCTGCAATATAAGATCCCGTTGCACGAACGTTGTGTATAGACAAACCGATACCACCTGCAGATTGTGAAATCTTAGCCGTTTGTTTAAGCGTATCATAGATTCCATCAATACTATCGTCCTTCATGGTCAATAAGAAACAGGATGACATTTGCGGTTTTGGGGTTCCAGAATTGAACAGCGTTGGTGTCGCATGCGTAAAGAAGCGCTTAGACATCATTTCATAGGTTTCAATAGCTGCGTCCAAGTCGTTGATATGAATTCCTATAGAGACCCGCATCAACATGTGTTGAGGGCGTTCTGCGATGACTCCATTTAATTTCAAAAGGTAAGAGCGTTCTAGGGTTTTAAAACCAAAGAAGTCGTAGCCAAAATCACGGTTGTAGATGATCGCAGAATCTAATTTCTCTGCATTGTCTTGAATCACTTGGTAAACCTCATCCGATAACAAGGGTGCTTTTTTTCCGTTTCTTGGGTTTACGTACTCATATAAATCCTTCATGGTTTCAGAAAAGGATTTTTTGGTATTCTTGTGTAGATTAGAAACTGAAATACGAGCGGCTAGTTTGGCATAATCAGGATGAGAAGTCGTCATCGTAGCCGCAGTTTCAGAAGCTAAGTTATCTAGTTCTGAAGTAGTTACTCCGTCATAAAGCCCCTCAATTACGCGCATTGCTACACGAACTGGATCCACCAAAGGATTCAATTCATAACACAGTTTTTTTACCCTTGCGGTAATTTTATCGAACATTATGGGCTCTCGATGGCCGTCTCTTTTGACTACAAACATGATTGTCTAACGATTTAAATTTTATATGTGGAGGTCATCAAAGACCCTTGAATAGGTTATTGTTTTTTAAAAACAAAAAATAGCGAATACTTTTCTAGAAATCTGCGTCGAAACTAATCTCTGTTTCTTTATCATCGGTAACGAGCACGCCAGCTTTTTGATATTCAGAAACACGTTTTTCAAAGAAATTAGTTTTCCCTTGAAGTGAAATCATGTCCATGAAGTCAAAGGGATTGGTTACGTTAAATTGTTTTTCACATTCCAATTCTTGAAGCAAACGGTCGGTCACAAATTCTAAATATTGCGTCATCAACTTTGCATTCATTCCAATGAGGCTGACCGGAAGTGATTCGGTAACAAATTCTCTTTCGATATTAAGAGCATCTAGGATGATTTCTTGGATGCGTTCTTTGGGAACTTTATTTACTAAATGGTTGTTGTGTAAGTGAACGGCAAAATCACAATGAACCCCTTCGTCTCTTGAAATCAATTCATTTGAAAAAGTAAGTCCAGGCATTAGGCCTCTTTTCTTTAACCAATAGATAGAACAAAACGCTCCTGAGAAGAAAATTCCTTCAACTGCTGCAAATGCGATTAGACGTTCTGCAAAAGAATCAGATTCGATCCATTTCATTGCCCATTTAGCTTTCTTTTGGATTGCTGGAAAAACATCAATAGCTTGGAACAATTGATTTTTTTCTGCCTCATCCTTCACATAGGTATCAATCAATAACGAATAGGTTTCTGAATGAATATTTTCCATCATAATTTGGAAACCATAGAAGAATTTAGCTTCAGAATACTGAACTTCGTTTACAAAGTTCTCTGCTAAATTTTCATTTACAATTCCATCAGATGCAGCAAAAAATGCCAAGATATGCTTGATGAAGTATTTTTCATCTTTACTCAACTTGTTGTCCCAGTCGGTTAAATCTTGGTGTAAATCTATTTCTTCCGCTGTCCAAAAACTAGCTTCCATCTTCTTATACCATTCCCAAATATCATGATGTTCTATAGGGAAAATTACAAATCTATTCTTGTTCTCTTGAAGGATGGGTTCTACTGCTTTTGTCATATCGTCATAAATGGAATTAATACTTATTGTTTTGTCTTATACAAAGATTGAAAATTGTTGTGATAAATGAAAGCCATAATTGTTCACAATGCAGCTTAGTTTTTAACAAAAAAAGTGGAAAAGCTGAAATTTAGCTAAAAATATAATAATATTAACTTTCTGTAAGTCAATGATTTAGATGCTAAAAAAACCGCTAAGCCCCTGAAAACATTGAATTATTGAAAAAGGTGCTTTTGAGCAACTCGATCCAATTCGTTGTACCAAGCTTCTCCAAATTTTCTTATGAGTGCATCTTTTACAAACTTATAAACAGGAATTTTGAGTTGAGCGCCTAAAGAACAAGCTGTTTCACAAATTTGCCAGTGATGATAATTTATTGCAGTGAATTCAGAGAATTCCTGAATCCGAATTGGGTAGAGATGGCACGAAATAGGTTTTTTCCAATCCAGTTTTCCGTCCTTCTGGGCATTCTCTATTCCGCATTGAGCGGTTCCATTATCGGTAAAAACGGCATAGGCACATTCTTTTCCGTTAACCAAGGGAGTTTCCCATTCGTCAGGAAAAGCTTCAATATACTTTCCTTGTTCTTTAATTGCAGATTTACCAGCTTGATTCAAATAAGGCGCAATTGCCTCATAGTTGTCTTCAAGAATTTGAAGTTCTTTTTTTTCTAAAGGGGCACCTGCTTCTCCCTCTACGCAACAAGCTCCTTTACATTGAGTAATATTACAGACGAAATCGCGATCCAACAGATCTTCCGAAACTAAGGTTTTTCCTATTTGTAGCATCAACCAAAGATACAACGGTTTAAAGCAAAAAAGAAAGGCGTTACTCACTAAAAATTAGGAAAATAAAGTACTTTCGCAAAAAAAAATATAATGAAAATAAATCCCAAAGAAATTTTGACAGCTGGAATGGTTCTTTTTGCTGTTATTGATATTATCGGAAACATTCCAATAATCATATCCCTTCGAAAGAAAGCCGGGCATATTCAATCTGGAAAAGCATCAATTGTTTCTTGTATCATCATGATTGGCTTTTTGTTTTTAGGGGAAGAAATTCTAAACCTCATTGGTATTGACGTAAATTCCTTTGCTGTTGCAGGAGCTTTCATTATTTTCTTTATGGCCATTGAGATGGTTTTGGGTATAAACCTCTACAAAGAAGACGACAGTCCAGCAACAACCTCAATTGTCCCTCTTGCTTTCCCAATGATTGCAGGTGCAGGAACCATGACTTCTTTACTGTCTTTACGGGCTGAATTTGAAGTAATCAACATCATCATTGCGATAATAATCAATATTATTTTTGTTTATATTATTTTGAAGTCTTCAAAAAAGATTGAGTCCGTATTGGGTACATCGGGGATCAGTATTATTCGAAAGATTTTTGGAGTAATTCTTTTAGCAATTGCTGTCAAGCTTTTCACAACGAACATTCGTCAGATGATTATATAAAAGGGACTTTACTTTTTACTTAAGCTGGAGATCATTAAATTTGTATCCAACGAAGCGTATTAAATCCTTTTGATTTCAGAGATATGAAAATTTTTATTCGAGTACTGATGGTTTTAGCCCTAGCAATGGCTGCCTATAATGCAACAAAAGTAGAATTTGAAGCCCCGCTTCAGGGAGACAGTAGTGTTGCCGTTATTGGAATTTTAGCTTCTCTTAGTGCCTTCTTGCTTTTATTCATCTTACTACTCTCAAAAAAAATAGCCGCTAAGGTTTTAAAGAAATAAAACTAATCGAGCTGTTTTTGATCCAAGAGGGTTTTTATCTTGGTAATGAAATCGTCTTGTTTGTGAATGATTTTTAAAAAAGCCTCTTGGTTAAATAACTGAAGGGCTAAATAAGCTTTGATCGAATTTTCAATCAACAACTTATTTTCCATTCGAACGGGAACCCCCTGATCATTGAAGAAAGTTTGAAAAGAGGTCAAGAGTTCTTCTTTATTGGGCAATGGGTTTTGAATGAGTTCAGCAACAGATTCGTAGGTATATAGTGTTCTGTTTTTATCCAACTCTAAAAACACAAAGCGGTTGACAAGGTTGGATCGCAAAATATAATTATCCCACTCCAACTCTAAATCAGAAGTGCCTGGAACATATTCGTCTGGAGTAATTCCACCGCCACCATAAACAGTTCTCCCGCCGGGAGTAGTAAATTGTAAAGAATCATTTACCGGGACACTCTTGCTGTTTTGTATTTCTCCCGATTCATATCGAGCTCCAATTTCATCGTAGTAGGAATCTTTCCCTTCGGTATATGGGCGTTGAATGGAACGACCTGTAGGGGTATAATAACGGGCAGTTGTCAATCGAATTGCGTCGCCAGCACCCAAGGGCATTTGTTGCTGAACCAGACCCTTACCAAAAGAACGTCGTCCTACAATCCAAGCCCGATCGTTGTCCTGTAAAGCGCCAGCAACTACCTCACTGGCCGAAGCAGATTGCCCGTTTACCAATACATAGACCTGACCTATTTCAAATAATCCGCCTTCGGTTGCCAAAGTTACTTTTCTTTCTCCTTGATTACTTTGAGTAATTACCATTACCTCCCCTTTCGGCAGAAAGGCATCGGATATTTCTTCCGCGATATGCAAATAACCTCCCGGATTATCTCGAAGATCCAAAACCAATTGATCGGCTCCTTGCTCTTTAAGGTTCGCTAGTGTTTTTCTAAACTCTACTCCTGTTTTTTGTGCAAAACGATTGATTTGAATATAACCCACTCCTTCCGATAATAAATATCCATAAACAGAAGGAATAGGCACTTCGCCACGTTCCAAATTGAATTCTAAAAACTCTTCCGTTGCTTTTCGATAGACCTGCAGTTGAACTTTCGTGTCGGGTTTCCCTTTCAAACTACGAATGATGGAAGCACTATTTTTGTTTTTCCCAAACAGTGTATCTCGATCAGCGATCAAAATCCGATCTCCAGGCAGAATTCCTACTGCTTTGCTGGGTCCGTTCTCTAAAACCCGCACAACACTTACGGTATCTTGTTCCATAAAAAAGCTGACACCAATTCCAACAAAGGCTCCTTGCATATTCTCTGCAATCTGCTGCATTTCTTCTTTAGGAATATAAACCGAATGTGGGTCCAACTGTTCCACAACATCTGAGATCATGGTATTGACCAAACTGTCGGTGTCGATATCATCAACATAGTTGGTTTCTATATACTGTATGAATTGCTTTAGCTTCTGGCTACTACTGATTTCAAAATTGGTGGCGTTGAAAACAATTTGTTGATTACTCCCAAGAGTGAATCCTAAGAAGACAGACAGTAAAACAGTAATCCAGAGGTAAAGGTTATTCGTTTTCATAGGGAAAGGTTATTGGGAGAGATGGGTGAGTTGGATTCCTGCTTTTTCTAAAAAATCAATTCCAGATGTATCTTTATAAGCAGAAGCATATACCACCCGGATAATCCCAGATTGGTGTATTAATTTAGAACATTCTTTACAAGGCGAAAGTGTAATGTACAGGGTTGCCCCCTTACACGACTGGGTAGAAGCTGCTACTTTGAGTATGGCGTTTGCTTCTGCGTGGAGAACATACCATTTGGTATAATGCTCTTCATCTTCACAGACGTTTTCAAAACCCGAGGGTGTCCCATTATACCCATCCGAAATAATCATGCGGTCTTTTACAATTAGAGCCCCTACTTTTTTCCGTTCACAATAAGAAAGCTCTCCCCAAGTTGCTGCCATTCGCAAATAAGCTTGATCGTATTTTGTTTGTTTGTCCATTACCTACGAAGATAGGTCAAATCCTACGCTGAATAAAATTTTTTACATTTGATGAATGAAAACTGCCCCTTTAAATACCAAAATCGTTTTGGAAAACAGTCGTGCTCTACTACTTCCTTTCGAAAGCGTACGGAAATCTGAGCTCAAAAAAATCATTTTCGATCATGAAATTTGGCGCTATATGGGGATGAACATAGAAACCGAAAGCGACTTTGAACACTATGTCCATGAAACCTTGGAGTCGAAAAAACAAGGCGCATGTTATCCTTTTATTATTGTCGATAAGCTATCTAATGAAGTAGCAGGAAGCACACGTTTGGGCAACATCAACCAAAAAAGTGAAAAATGTGAAATCGGCTGGACTTGGTATGGAACACAATTTCAGGGTACAGGATTAAATAAAGCTACCAAATACGAACTGTTGAATTTTGGGTTTGAAACCGTTGGTTTTAGAAGAATTCAATTGAGTGCCGATCTAGAAAATATTCGTTCACAGAAAGCCATTGAAAAACTTGGTGCTCAACGGGAAGGAGTTTTTAGAAACAATTATATTGACTCCGAAGGTGTCAGTAAAGACGATGTATATTTCAGTATCATTAAAGAAGAGTGGGCTCAACTTAAGACAACTGTTTTTTCTGAGTTTTATTAGCGCAAGTGATATCCACAATACTTTTTTGATTATTATTTCTTCTGCCACTTCCGTTTTCATCAAAATTTAACCTCCTACAAAAAGGGAGGGCATTACACCAAAATAAACAAACTCTTTAGGTCGATTTACTAGGCGAAAAAACTCTTTTTTTCTTAGCAAATATTTTTTATTACATTTATAATGTCAAGTCTAACCAATCTAAATCAACTACTTATGAAAAAATTAATCCCTTTTTTATTATTATCCCTTTTGTTTATATCATGTGGTGGATATTCTCCAGAGGAACAAATGCTTTACGATTATGAAAACAAAGAGGCTCAGGAGTCTCTTGCAGTAGAATTAAATGAACTTGATTTTCAAATACTAAAGGTAGAGATTATCGATTCCGTAATTGCGATGGATAGTCTAACCTATTTTTTTGATGTATTCAAGTCAGAATTCGAAGATGCTCTTCCCGAAATAGACGAAAATAGCTATGATAAATTAATTGAAACTTACGATTCTAATTACAAAGGGTACGATTCTTTGGTTGGGGTTTATGAAAAAATTAATGATCCGTTTGGGAAGAGCAAGGTTTTGGAATTTTCCAAACAAAGAGACACCTATAAGGCTTATCGGGACAAGGTTGTCGGATTGAAAAATCGATTTGACTACTTTATGGATATGGGGAGCAATACACTTGCGTATAAGTTCAAAGGGGCCTACTCGCTTAAAAATCCGCTTTTAAACAACCTGGTTCAAACCCATGAAAAACTCTATTTCACCAATTCTGATGGAACCAAGTTCGTGAAAACTGAAGAGCTTAAATAACGCTAACCTATGGAATTCTTACTACTCATAATCGGCTTGTTCGTGGTTCTCGTTATTGGAGGTGGAAAATTAGGCGGATTTATCGGAAGGTTTTTCGATGAGGACTAATTACCATCCTCAATTTTAGCAGCCCAAGCCTCATGACCAATATCTAGTTCTTAGCATTTTAACATAAATGTTGTTATTAGCACGCTTAAACCCTCTGGCAATCCCTTGTTCAATTGTAGCATCTAAATTAGCTAAGTGTGCGAACTTGTT
>CBFHHG010000021.1:0-8902 GCA_965655585.1 Candidatus Arcticimaribacter sp.
AATGTTAGGAGAGAAGAAGGTCAAAGACTTTAATTTCAATCCACAGCTAGAAGGTTTTGCGATTAAGCAACCGGTATTTTCCTTCGATAAGTTTCATAATGTAAATAAACAATTGGGTCCAGAGATGAAAAGTACGGGAGAAAGCATCCTCTTTATTGATAGTCTCAAAGATGATCAGTTTTATGATCTTTATTCTCGTCGTAAAATGTACTTGACGAAATAAGTTACGTTAGATACAAATTCTAAACTGTTTTTGAAGGGGGTCAAAACCAACCGTTTCTTTAGGGAATACGCTCTGGAAGACCCCTTTTTTGATGAGTTCATCTGGAGTTCCATACGCCCACTGGTCTTCTAAAAGCAATAAAATTTTGTCACAAACTTGAATGGCTGTATTGAGGTCATGACTTGTAAACAGAATCGTTTTTTGATCCTCCTTCACCGCCTGTTTTATTTGTTGGAATAACAGAGCTTTGTTGTATAAGTCTAAATGGGAACTCGGTTCATCGAGAAGGATTACCGCTGTATCTTGCGCTAGGGCGCGACCCAAAAGAATTTTTTGTATTTCCCCATCGCTCATGGTACGGATGGTTTGCTCTGCGAGCTGCCCTATATTAAGTTGAGAAAGAACTTCAGTAATCCGTTGATCATCTTCTTCTGATTGACTCCCCATCCAGTTGGTATAGGGCTGTCTCCCCAGACGAATTACTTCTATTCCAAGTAAATCGCCCGATAGTTTTCTTTCGGTTAAAACAATACTCACGCATTGTGCCCGTTCCATAGGACTCATCCCATGAACAAGATTTTCATCAATCTGTACACTGCCAGACAAGGGTTTTTCAAAGCCTGCAATAGTTTTTAGTAAGGTACTTTTACCAATGCCGTTACTACCCAAAATACCAACTAAAGTTCCGCTCTCAATAGAAAAATCAAGCGCTCTTGTAACTTCTTTCGAAGTTCCTCTGGAAGCATATCCCGTCGTTAGTTTATGGAATTTAATCATGGCTTATTTTCTTTGACCTAAGATGAGTAGAATGATTAAAGGGGCTCCGATTAAGGAAGTAATTCCGTTGATGGGCAATACAGATGCACTGCCTGGAAATTGAGCGATAGAATCACAAATCAAAAGCAATA
This sequence comes from Candidatus Arcticimaribacter sp., assembly GCA_965655585.1. Classification (GTDB taxonomy): domain Bacteria; phylum Bacteroidota; class Bacteroidia; order Flavobacteriales; family Flavobacteriaceae; genus Arcticimaribacter. Next base: position 1,132 of record CBFHHG010000021.1, read on the forward strand.
ATGCTCCCCCGAGAAAAACGGCGGGTAAAATGATTTTATGGTCTCGAGTTGACGGTACTAAAAGGCGAATCAAATGAGGAGCAGCCAATCCAATGAACCCAATAGGGCCTACAAAGGCGGTTGTAGCTCCCGCCAAAAGACTGCCCGAAATTACAATGAGGTAACGGTTTTTCTTGAGTGAAACTCCAAGTGATTGCGCATATGCTTCTCCCAACAGCAGGCTGTTTAAGTTTTTAATCGCCAATACGGCCATCCCCAATCCTATAAAAAGAACCAAGCTAAGGATTTTCAATTCGGAACTGTTCATATTACCCAAACTTCCAAAAGACCAAAAGACGTATTTCTGTAGGGCTTCTTTACTTCCATAAAACATCAAGAGGTTGACAATTGCTGCTGTAAAACTTCCAAACATAAGGCCCAGAATCAGTAGGGAGGTACTGTTGTTCAGTCGCACTGCAGCAATGAGAATGAGGCTAAAAACAAGAACACTTCCTAAGCTAGCAGCGATCATTATTGCCCAGCGTAAGCCAAGCTCTCCAAAAACAAACCATCCTCCCAGCCACGAGCTTCCCATAAGGAGCAAAGCAACTCCGAGACTAGCACCCGAACTAATTCCAAGTACATAGGGTCCAGCCAATGGATTTCGAAAGTAGGTCTGCATCATCAGTCCGCATACGCCTAAACTTCCTCCCGCAAGGACGGCAGTAACTGCTTTAGGGATACGATAGTTTAATAGTATATACTCGAAGGTGGGTTTTGTAGTTGGATAGCCCAAAGTGATCTTAATGGCTTCCCAAAGGGGGATATCAACAGAACCCAAACTCAAGTTGAAAATCAAGCACAGAAAGAGCATTCCAATGAGGAACGTAAAAAATCCGGTGTAGCTTCGAATGCTAATCATCTAAGGGTAAAAAATAAGTGGGTTTGTATGCAGTATACAATTCTGGGTAAAGATGATGAATAATGTCTTTTAAAACAAGGTCTGGACGTGTGGCTCCAGATTCAAAAAATAAAAGCCCACCTGTACTGCCTTTCGATCGAGCGTAGGTGAAAATGGTTTGAGTTTGGGTTGCTTTGAACTTGGAATACAAGACATGCTCCTCTTTGAGGATGGAGTAGGCGGTATGTTGTGCGGGTGCAAACCAATAATCTGCCTGACGCCCTTTTTCTAAAACCGTTTCAATACTCAAAGCCAAGCTGCCGGTTTGGGAATTGCCTTTCCAGAGGTAGTCCGTATTTGCATCTTTAAAAAGCTGTGCCAAATAACTCTTCCCACCCGGAAGATACCATGCATCTTGATACATAGCACCTGCTAGTACGGTTGGTTTTGGTTTTGCATTTGGAATTGAATTTTGAATTTCAATATAATTTTTTTCAATACGGCTAAAGCGGGCTTCTGCTTCTGTTTTTTTCCCCAACAGCGCTCCAAAAACTTTAAGCCATTCGGCTCTCCCGAGTGGATTTTGTTCGTTCCATTCACCGATAAAAATGGTTGGAATTCCCATTTTACGGAATCGTTTCAAGGAGCCATCAATAGATTCTATACCAAAGCTTAAGAGTAGGTCAGGATTCAATTCAAGGATGCGCTCCACATTCAGTTGTTGACTTTTACCTACATCGACGAGTGTTCCCTCTGAAACACGGTTTCTCGCTTCAGGAGAGGATATATAATCTGTTTCTGGAAACCCCACCAAAGTTTCTAAGGCATTCAGTTCTTCTAAAAAAGCAAGGTGTGTTGTTGAGGTTGCTACAATGCGCTTAATGGGTGTTTTTATAACACCATCATAGCTATTGTTTTTGGGCAATTCGACTCCCTCTGCTGCTAAGAGGTATCGAAATACAGTATCTGAATTTGGGAATACATTCCTGAGAATAAGAACATCGTGAGATCCATTGCTTTCAATCGAAAATCCATGGGCATATTGGGCTGAGGTTGGTGTTGTTTCTTTTGATCGGGGAGAAGAACATCCAATGAGAAGACAGCCGAGTAAAATAATGGTTACAATGTTTTTCACGAATTCCAAAATTACAGTTAATTTTTAGTTTCAATAAATAGATTGATATTATTTTAATGTCCAATAAAAATGTATTTTTAGCATGTAAAATGGTTTTTGAACTTGTTCAAGATTAAAAGGGAATTTGGTTAGAATCCAAAACTGTTCCCGCAACTGTAAGCTTTTGCCTCGGAAGAGGCTTTATTAATGCTTCGCCACTGTTCATCGAATGGGAAGGTCATTAAGTAAAGCGAGTCAGGATACCTGCCACTTTATAATGTTTTAGAATCTTCGGGATAAAGATTTTAGGTCATTTATATGTTGATTGTCCTTTAATGTAAATTGTATGCAACTTAAACTTAGTTTGAGTACCATCTTGTTGTTCCATATTCTTATGGGCTTTTCTCAAGAGCAAACCGCTAACCAAAAGCAAAGTGAGTATGCTACAGATGAAACAAGCTTAGAAGAAGTAGTTGTAGTCGATTCTCGTTTCGAGATTAAACGTTCCCAATCGGGTAAAACAGTAATTAAGATTACGGAAAAAGAATTGAAGGATTATCAGGGGCGAAGCCTTTCCGAATTATTACAAACCTATGGTGGAATCAATCTGATTGGTAGCCGATCTTCTGCTGGCCAAAACTTGAGTTTTTCTATTCGGGGGGGGCGAAACGATCAAGTATTGATTTTGATTGACGGCGTTCGGGTTTCAGATCCATCACGAATTAGTAACGATTTTGATTTCAATCTCTTAAACCTTGCGGATATCGTTTCGATAGAAATAATGAAAGGAGCAGCAAGTACGCTATACGGTAGCTCAGCCTCAACAGGAGTTGTTAATATTACTACAAAAAAATCGAGTAAAAAATTTGCTGTTAATTTAGGCGCTACCCTGGGTACCCAACAAGCTGCGAATACGGCCTTCAATAAAATCAGTTACCTGACTAACTTCGCCACCTTCTCGGGTGCCAAAGATTTGTTTCAATATAAGTTAAGTTTGGGAAGTCAAAACATTTACGGCCTAAGTTCCGTTGCTGTTGGGACTGAAATAGATCCATTTATTCAAACTAATTTGGGTTTCCAATTGGGTAGAAAAGGGGAGCATTTGGATTGGAATTTGACTTTCAATAAGCATCATTCGGACACTAGTTTTGATAATGTTTTTGGAACGGTATCCGATAACAATTCTACCCTTGTTACCGATTTAGAGCGATTTTCATTGAATACAACCTACACATACAACAAAGGTAGCCTCCATGCAGTTTTAGGACTTCAGAATACAGATCGTGTTTTTGCAGGGGGGTACAATCAGGCATTAAAAGGTTCCAATCTTGCCTTAGATGTTTTTAATAAATACATAAATAAAGAACGGTTTTATTCTGTTTTAGGATATGCTCACCAAAGCACATCTTATGCAGGTGCCCCGTCGAACAATCAAAATGACGTATATCTAAATTTTGTGTATTTGTCTGCTGTTGGGTTCAATTTTAATGTAGGGAGTAGGATGAATAATCACAATACCTACGGAAGTCATTTCACTTACAGTATCAACCCCAGTTATTCGATACGCCTTACAAATGAAGATCGTTTGAAGATTGTTTCTTCAATAAGTTCCGCATTTATTCCGCCGAGTTCCTATCAGTTGTATGATTTTTATTCTGGGAATTTAGACTTAAAACCAGAAGAAAATACTACTCTAGAGCTGGGGGCTGAATGGACTCGTGGAACCCAATCAAGGGCATCTCTTGTGTTTTTTAAGCGTACAGAAGATCCTACCTTGATTTATGATTTTTCGACCTATCGCTATGGCAATTCTAAAGATGGAGTTACCTATAGTGGAATTGAGTTTGAGTATAAAAACAAACTTTTTGATGTGGTAGATCTCCGTATGAATTACACCTATAACGAAACGGAATTGGGTAACCTTATTAACCTGCCTAAGCACGCTTTTGGAACTGTTTTAGAATATGATTTAAATCCAGGAACGAATTTAAATACCAGCATTCAGCACATTGGAAAGAGAACAGGACTTAGTGCAACAGTCTTAGGCGCCTATACTTTAGTGGATGCTAAATTGAGCCACCGGTTTAAGAATCGAAAATTATCCACCTTTTTTATTCTGGCTAATATTTTTGATGCAACCTATGTTGAAATTGAAAACTTCAGCACCCAGGGGCGTAACTTTAGACTGGGTGTAAACCTTAGTTTTTAAGAAAATCTTTGAGGGTGTTTTGTGGTAAATCGAGATGCATACCATTGGTTGCTTCAAATTCAGGATCTTTCATCGGGTTTAGTGCTTTCCCTTGAGGAACAAGATATTTCCCAGATCCAGTAATCTGACTTAGAGCTACAGAAAGTAATGGTTCAGTAGGTCTTCCTAATACTCCAAGATTAGAGGCTCTTTCACGGAGTTCAATATCCGGATCCAAACCGTTTGCATAGTCAGCAAATCCTACACTGTTTGCTATCTTAAGAACAATGGGCTGCATGGCATAGGTGTGGTTTGGATTTTTAGTTCCTTCATTATCGATATAATCATAAACAGTAATAGACCCTACATTTTTTCCATAGGTTGTATTTCCAATCAATACAACATTGACATGTGGCGCTAAACCGTTGATTAAAAGCTCACTTGCCGAGGCGCTTCTGTTTGTAGCGATAATATACACAGTGCTTAAGTTCAAGGCGGGTAAGGTTACACCTTCTGAGGTTGTGTCTGTGAAGTAGTTATTCAATTCCCTATCATCGGTATCATTGGTGTTGGAGTTTAAAGCCTCGAAGTAGGCTAACAATTTTGAATTCCATATTTGTTGTGCGAAAATCTCACCAGTAAATTGTCCAGTGATCATACTCGCTAAATAAACACAGGTGCGAACAGATCCACCACCGTTGTAGCGTAAATCCAACACGAGGTCTGTTATTCCCTCGGAGGCAAAATCTGAGAAGGTTTGAATCAGTTGATCGTCAAACTCATTAAGAAATTGATTGTACATCAGATACCCAACTTTTTGACCACCTACATCAAGAACCATGTTTTTGTGTATGGGGTTTTCTTGAAAATTCTCAACCTTATTTAAAGTAATAGTCTCGCCTGTTAAATCAAAAGATTCCTCTACAGGGTCATAATCTGCTATTCCTACCGAATAGCTTAGTGCATCCCCATATAATAAATCGATATAATTGAAGACATTCAAGCCAGTTCCGTTGATCGTTGTGATAAAATCTCCTCGTTCTATCCCTTTAGCCGCAGCATCAGATTCGGGGAGAATATAGGTTACAAAGGCTACTAAGTCATCACATCCATCACATTGTCTGCTTACCAAAAACTTCATTCCGTTGGAGGCAGAAATACCTGCTAATTGATTTTCAAGGTTTACATAGTCATCATCAATCCAACTGAAACGGTCATCAGGATGATTTAGGCTGTCAAAAAAATCAGATGGATCTACTGTATTTCCTAGAAATTTCTCATACTCTGCTGCATTATTGGTTAGTGAATCGGCCAAAGGGTCAACCGCCTCTTGCCAATAGTAATACTGATTCAACCCTTTCCATATGAAGTCGTTGATTTCTAACTCCGTATTGGTGTCCGATATGTTGATGATATCATCATCGCGATCTTGCACATCACAACCGATTAATAACGTTGTAATTCCTATTAGACAGAAGTAGTAAACCTTGTTCATGTTTTTAAGTGGTTGATTTAGATGCTCAAATTTAAGGAACTCTATTAAATAATGTCGCATTTTAAAATATATCCTTATACTTGTAGCCTACAAAAAGCATTCCAAATGAAAAAATACAGCCTTATTTTAGTCCTTTTGATGAGTTTAAACCTACTCACCGCTCAAAATATTTTTGAACAATACCAAAAAGACCCAGCAGTCTCTTACCTGAGTGTAAGCCCAAAGATGTTTGAAATGCTTGGAAAACTTAGCCTCAGTACGGATGACCCTCAGATGAATGGATTCATAGAGCTGGTAAAAAGTATGGAGAGCTTCAAGGTGTTGAGTACGAAAAGTGGAGCAGTAGCCCAAGACATGGATGCTTGGATTGCAAATCAGATCGACCAAACCGATTTAGAAACGGTAATGAACCTTTCTGAAAAAGATGTTGATGTACAGTTTTGTGTAGTATACGGCTCCGATGATTCTAAAGTAGACCAGTTGGTGATGTACGTCAAAGGGGCTCAGAAATTTGCAGACCAAGAAGGCTTGGATATTTCAAATATAAATTTCATTCTCCTTTCTATAGAGGGTGATATCGATTTAAATCAAGTTGCAACTCTAACTGAAGTAATTGATATTCCGGGGGGTAAATTCCTCAAAGAAATTAACTAGACCCCGGTGTAATTGAAAGGGGTGATTTTCTTTAATTCTACTTTGATTTTAGTGTCAATGTCAAGTTCCTCTATAAAGTTGTGTAAGGATTCTTGATTAATTTCTTGATTGGTCCGCGTAAGGCCTTTTAGAGCTTCATATGGATTTGGATATCCTTCACGCCTCAAGATGGTTTGAATAGCTTCTGCAACCACTGCCCAGTTTGAACTTAAGTCTTCGTCTATTTTTGTGCTGTTTAGTAAAAGTTTACTAATCCCTTTTATGGTCGACTGAAAGCCGATGAGTGAATGTCCAAAAGGTGTTCCTACATTCCTCAAAACCGTACTGTCTGTCAGGTCACGCTGTAGTCTAGAGATGGGTAGTTTTCCAGCAAAATATTCGAAGAGTGCATTGGCAATACCTAAATTCCCTTCTGAATTTTCAAAATCAATAGGATTTACTTTATGCGGCATAGCAGAAGAACCAACCTCGCCAGCAAGGATTTTTTGTTTGAAGTAGTCTAAGGAAATATAAGTCCAAAAATCGCGATCCAAATCGATGATAATCGTATTGATTCTCTTTAGGTTATCACAAAGAGCTGCAAAATAATCATAGTGTTCTATTTGTGTAGTAGGGAAGGAATGATGAAGTCCGAGGCTATTTTCTACAAAGTGTGTTCCAAAAGCTTTCCAATCTGTTTCTGGGTAGGCAACATGATGCGCATTGAAGTTTCCAGTTGCTCCCCCAAATTTTGCAGCATGAGGAATTTCAATTAAACTTTTTCTTTGGTGTTCTAGCCGATTGATGAATACATTAATCTCTTTCCCCAATCTTGTTGGAGAAGCTGGTTGCCCATGGGTTCGAGCCAGAAGAGTTACTTCTTTGTATTCTTCGGCAATGGTTTTAAGCACGTCTAACACATTGTCAAGTTGTGGTAAATAGGCTTTTTCCAAAGCTTCTTTTATTGACAAGGGAATTGCAGTATTGTTGATGTCTTGGGAAGTCAGTCCGAAGTGGATGAATTCTTTATATTCTTGGAGTTCGAGTTTGTCAAATTCTTTTTTAATAAAGTATTCAACCGCTTTTACATCATGGTTTGTTGTTTTTTCAATGTCTTTAATCTCTACAGCATCATCGGCAGAGAAATGCTGATAAATCGAACGCAACTCTTCAAAAAGTGAAGGGTTAAAAGACTTAAGCTGTGGGAGTGGAAGCTCACAAAGTGCAATAAAGTACTCTATTTCAACACGTACACGGTAGCGAATTAGTGCTTCTTCTGAAAAGAAAGGAGAAAGGTTTTTTGTCTTTCCTCTATAGCGACCATCTATGGGTGAAATTGCATTGAGCGTGTTGAGTTTCATAGCTTAAAATTAGAGCGTAAAGATACGGTTCTTATATCAAAACAGAAATCAAAAAGGAAGGATTTGTCTCAGAGCGGCTTTAAATGCTGCTGTACTTGAG
>CBFHHG010000021.1:8911-23791 GCA_965655585.1 Candidatus Arcticimaribacter sp.
ATACGGTTCTTATATCAAAACAGAAATCAAAAAGGAAGGATTTGTCTCAGAGCGGCTTTAAATGCTGCTGTACTTGAGGGAAGTTCTTTTTCGATGTAAGATTTCAATTCTTCTTCAATCCAATCATTATGATTTTTGAAGTAAACTATTGTTTTTAAAACATGTACTTTGGGAGCTACTTTTTTTGCTTCGAGTAGGGTGTCGAAACAACAGGCTATGATGATGTCAATTTCGTTCGAATTGAGTTGATTTCTATTTTCTTTAACTTGACAGTAGTGATACAAGAGTTTTGCAAAAGGTCTTCGTTTGCTTTCGTGGGTCTGATGTCGAAATGCTTTAAGAAATTTAGGGAAGTAAGGGGTTAGACTCAGGTATTTTGTATTGCTAATTAACCGCTCCAGAACCCAAGAAGCTACAATATGTTCACGCTTTTGTTCTTTTGAAAAGGCCAGTCGAACCAACTCCTCCGCCAAATAAGGGTATTTTTTAATCAACTGCACCCCTTTGTCTCGATCTTCTATGGATGCATAGTAAGAAAGTAGAGCTTCTTTTAGGGCAGCAGGTTTCATCTTATAGTTGTAAAATTTTAAACTCTTCGTAGCAACCGCTTATGGCCTCCAATATTTGTAAATCATTTGCTTCTCTAATAAATGCCTTGGAGTAATTACAGTTTCTTAATATTTCTTCGAGGTTGACTCGATCGATCCCTAAGAGTTGAATCAGTACTTCGCGATCGAACTTTGATGCAAGTAGGTTTTTGATTTCATCATCGGCACGCATTTTCTTGAGCTTGCGCATCTGGGCAGGATTTTTTCCAAACAGATTGTAAAGAAAGTCAGCAGGATTGAAAAGCGCTCCAACGGCTTTGGATATCGAAGATCGATTTCGGTTTCCAGCTTCATATCCACTGCTGGGTAAACCTTGAATGTTATATCTACCGGCAGGGTTCAAGGGAACGTTTTTAACATCAACATCCAAATAACCCGTAAGTTTATAGGGACTTATAACGACTTCTTCTAAGGCAAAAGCAAGTACGGTTAGTTTAAATTTAGGATTTTCAAACTTGATCATATCTTGTGTAACAGCGACTTTGAAAGGTTTGAATCCAAGATAAGAAAAGTAAAGGGTATCGTTGACCTGAGCTTCAATTTCAAAAACACCCTCATCGTCAGTAATGGAGCCAACAATAGTATTCAGGTTCAAGACATGAACACTTTTCATTATGGTTTCAGTAGTCTCGTTCTCTACAATCCCTTTGAGGATTTGTCGTTTGGAATCTTGAGCTTCAGCTAAACTTGTAAAAAGTAAGCTGAAGACAAGTATATATCTGTATGTTTTCGAACCCATAATACAAAAGTATAAAGAAAAAGGTATGAGTCCCGTAAATATCGTTTTTTGTTAAAAAATTAACAGCAACGTATTAAGATCTTGATCTGCGACCAAAACCACCCGGCTTATTGTCCTTTGATCCGTAGGTTGCTTTTGATCCAGAATTTGATCTGCGTGGCGATCCACCAGAATCTCCTCCTCTTTTATCAGGGTTGTTATCAAAACTTCTTCTTTTGCCACGGTCGTATCCTCCACCGCCGCCAGAATCACCAGAGTTGAATTTCTTTTTATATCCACCGCCACCAGAACTATTGTTTTTATTGAAACTTCTGCGTTTACCGCCGCCTCCACCGCTTCTACCTTTGGGTCCTTTTTCAGAAATCTCTACATTGATGAAACGTCCATCAATTTTAAAGTCGGTAAATTTTTCAATAACCTTTTCTTGTAAGCTGTTGGGTGTGTTGAAGAAAGAGAAACTTTCCATTACGTCTACATGAAAAATATCGTCGGTATCAATTTCTAAAGTTGCCTTTAAGAAATCCTTTAGTGCCATCCAGTTGTAATCATCGCGTTCCCCAACATTGATAAAGAAACGTGTAGTGTCTTTTCTGTTGTGCTTTGTTTTATCTGCTGGATTGTCTTCAAACTTGCTGTTGAGGTCTTTAGCCTTCTTGTAGTAGTTGTGAAAACGAGCAAACTCAACAGAAACCAAACGTTGAATGAGTTCTTCTTTGCTTAGGTCTTCTAATTCAGCTTCTACTTTTGGCAAGTAGTTGAAAATTTCTTCGTTTACCGTTGTGTTTTTTATTTTTTGAGCTAAAGAGTATAATTGGGTTTCACAAATTTCCATTCCCGTAGGAATTTTCTTCATTTCAATATTCGCTTGAATTATTTTTTCAATTGCCCGAATTTTGCGTGATTCACTTTGTGTAACAATGATCATAGACACGCCTTGGTTTCCAGCACGACCCGTCCTTCCACTTCTGTGGGTATACGTTTCTATTTCGTCTGGAAGTTGGTAGTGAATTACGTGGGTAATGTTGTCTACATCAATTCCTCGAGCTGCAACATCGGTAGCAACGAGCATTTGAATTTGCTTGTTACGAAACGACTTCATTACCATATCCCGTTGGTTTTGGCTAAGGTCACCGTGAAGGGCGCCGGCGCTATATCCGTCTTCGATTAGTTTTTCTGCTACACTCTGTGTATCTCTTTTTGTTCTGCAAAATACAACAGAAAAGATATCAGGGTGTGCATCGGCCAAACGTCTCAAAGCGGGGTAGCGATCACGACCACTTACCTTATAATACTCATGGCTTACATTTTTAGTACCTGCATTTTTAGTACCAACCGTAATTTCTTCCGGATTGTGCATGAATTTTTTTGCAATTACTGAAACCTCTTTGGGCATCGTTGCAGAAAATAACCAGGTGCTTTTTTCATCGGGAGTGTGCGAAAGAATATCGGTGATATCTTCGAAGAATCCCATATTAAGCATTTCGTCAGCTTCATCTAAAACACAGTATTCGATTTTAGAAACATTGACCAACCTTCTGCGGATCATATCTTGCATACGTCCGGGAGTGGCAACCAAAATCTGCGCTCCTTTTTTAACTGCTCTGGCCTGATCGGTAATGCTTGCGCCGCCATAGATAGCAACAACATTCACACCTTTCATGTGCTTCGCGTAATTTTTTATTTCTTGAGTAATTTGTAAACAGAGTTCTCTTGTGGGTGATAGAATCAATCCTTGAGTAGTTCTGCTTTTAGAATCAATTTTTTGAAGCATTGGAAATCCAAATGCTGCTGTTTTACCCGTTCCAGTTTGAGCCAAAGAAACGATATCGGTGTCTTTCTCTAGGAGGATTGGAATTGCTTTCTCTTGTACTTCTGATGGAGTTTCAAACCCCATGTCTTTTATAGCCTCTAATAACGCATCATTAAGACCAAGTTCTTGGAATGTTTTCATTGCCGCAAAGGTACTGTTAATTATCCACTTAGCTCTTCTTAAAGCAGTTTTAATAAGAAGGTCAAATGTCTAATTATAAGTTACTTAGAAAAAGATTAAATGCTTTTGCCCGATGACTGATCTCGTTCTTGACCTCTTTTCCTAATTGTGCAAAGGTTTTGGAGTACCCTTCTGGGATGAAAATTGGATCATAACCAAAGCCGCCTTCTCCTCTTTTTTCAAAAATAATAGAACCACGTACTTTACCTTCGCATTGCAATCTTTTGCCATCGATATGAGCTGCAATGATGGTTCTGAATTGTGCAGCAGTATCTTTTTTTTCTGCAAGTCTGGCCCACACTTTTTCAATGTTTTTTTCATTGCTTTTTTCAACCCCAGCATAACGAGCCGAATAGACACCTGGTGCCCCGTCAAGAGCATCGATTTCCAATCCAGAGTCGTCTGCAAAGCAATCGTATCCATAGTGGTCTTTGATGTAGTCTACCTTAATCTTGGCGTTTTCTTCCAGGGTTACCCCTGTTTCTTCAATGTCTTCTGTGCACTTGATGTCTGTTAAGCTCAAGATCTCAATTCCAGGCGGCACGAGCTCTTGAATTTCTTTAAGTTTGTTGAGGTTATGGGTTGCAAATACAAGTTTCATAGAATCGTTTTAGCGGTGATGGTAGGGTTCGTTTTTTAGAATGGTATTGGCTCTATACAGTTGTTCAACAAAAAATAGACGGATCATTTGGTGAGAAAAAGTCATTTGTGAGAGGGCTATTTTTGTTTTGTATTGTTGGTGCAGTGAAGTTGCAAAACCATAAGGGCCACCAATTAAAAAGACAAGACGTTTACAGCCTGAACTCATTTTTTTATTTAAAAATTCCGAAAATCCAACCGAAGAAAATTCTTTCCCGTTTTCATCTAACAAAATAACTACATCAGAATTGCGCAACTGTTTTTCAATCAGAGCAGCTTCTTTAGCTTTCTGTTGTTCTTGAGAAAGGTTTTTGGCATCTTTGAGGTCGGGGATCACTTGAAGCGTAAACTTTAGATAATGTTTCAGACGGCTTTCGTAATTTGAAATCAACTTTTGTAATTCAGAATCATCTGTTTTGCCAATGCAAATCAATTGTATTTCCATGTTGCAAAATTACAAAACTCCTGTCGAGTTTTGATTTTCAGAGCCGTTAAAAGCATATCTTTTTTAAAAAAATCTTCGAAGCCCTTAGAAGTTGATTGGGGATTAGTATTTTTGAACTACAGTTCAGCTATGAAAGAAAAACTAAAAAAAATTCCGCTTCTGGGTCAGCTTATTAAGGCTTTGGAATTAATTAAACTTCCGGGAGGTAAAAGCTTTTCCGTTTATGACTTAATCGAAATGTACCTTTTGGGTATTATTCGAGGTGCATTAACTGCTCGTGCTGGGAGTATTTCGTTTAGCTTTTTTATGGCACTCTTTCCCTTTTTGCTATTTGTTTTGAATTTAATCCCATTCATTCCCATCCTGAATTTCGATGCGGTTTTGTTGGAGTTTATTGAAGCTTTGCTTCCCCAAGATACACATGTGTTTTTTTCATCAATTTTCGAAGACATACAGAGTAAACCCAGAGGAGGGTTGTTGTCTTCTGTTTTTATTTTATCTATTTTTCTAACAGCTAATGGAGTGAATGCAATCTTTGCTAGTTTTGAGGAATCGTATCATGTGGACTTGACACGTAACTTTTTTAAGCAATACCTTATTTCGATTGGGGTAAGTATATTGTTGGCTTTCTTTTTGCTGATCGCTGTAGCTGTATTTATATTTTTTGAATTATATTTCTTACGAAACATCCAAGATTTTATCCCCAATACCGTCAATTGGCTTCGTGTAGCTCAAATTTTCTTTTTTATTGTACTTGCTTATTTTTCAATATCCACCTTATATTTTTTCGGAACCGTCGAAGGGAAAGTGACCCGCTTTTTTTCTCCTGGAGCTTTTATGACCGCCTTATTACTGGTTGCAAGCACTTATCTTTTTGGAATCTATGTCGATCGTTTTTCGACTTACAACCAACTCTATGGTTCTATCGGAGCTTTACTTTTATTCATGCTTTACACTTGGATTAATTCCATTCTATTGCTTTTGGGTTTTGAACTCAATGCAACTTTGAACAAATTGAACAAGCAACCCAAGAACAATACCACAGAAATTTAAAACGCGGCTATGCACTTTTTTATTGATGTATTGCTGCCTTTACCCTTACCTAAACCCTTTACTTATTGGGTTACAGAAGAAGAATACCAATTTTTAAGACCGGGTTTTCGAGTTGGTGTTCCTTTTGGGAAAAGCAAAATGTATACCGGGATCGTATATCGTAAGCATGAGGTCGCGCCTCAGACCTACGAACCCAAAACCATTGCCGTAATTTTAGAAGAGTACCCCGTAGTTACCGACCAACAAATACGACTATGGGAATGGATGGCACAGTATTATTTGTGTTCTATGGGCTCCGTGTTAAAGGCAGCACTTCCTTCTGCTTTACTCTTGACCAGCGAAACTCTGATTCGAAAAAACAGTGAAGTCGCGGTTCAAGAAGATACCCTTTCAGACGAAGAGTTTTTGATTTATGAAGCCTTAGACGAGAAAACACTTACAGTGGATGAGATTCGTAAAATTGTTGACCGACAGCATATTTTTCCTTTGATACAATCGCTGCTAGAAAAAGAAGTAATCGAATCGTATCAAGAATTAAAAGAGAAATTCAAGCCCAAACGGGTTCGTTATGTTCAAATTGCCGAAGACTATCGAGCAGAAAAAGCTTTGGCAGGTTTATTTGACGTTCTGAGCAAAGCGCCTCGACAGAGTGCACTAGTGTTGGGGATTTATAGCGCGCAATCGGAGCTGGATCAATGGACTAAAGTTGCACCATTGTTGAAGCAAACGGGCTCTTCAAGTACAGCACTCAAAACACTCTTGGATAAAGGCTTTTTGGTAGAATCTTTTTTTGAAGAAGATCGTATTCCATATGTTGCTTCAACGAAGAAAAGCCAAATTGAATTATCGCCGGCGCAGCAAGAAGCCCTCGAGGCTTTGGAAGAACAGTTTAAAAATCAAGACGTAGTCCTTTTAGAGGGTGTAACCTCCTCTGGGAAAACGGAGGTTTATTTTGACTTGATAGAGCAGATGCTACAACAAGAAAAACAGATACTATATTTGTTGCCCGAAATTTCTTTAACCTCTCAAATGATCCACCGATTGCAGGACCGATTTGGATCTAAAGTAGTTGTCTATCATTCTAAATTTTCTATTCACGAGCGGGTAGAGGTGTGGAACAACATCATCAACAAACAAGAAAAAGCGCAGATCATTTTAGGTGCTCGATCGTCTGTTTTCCTTCCGTTTAAGGATTTAGGACTTATTATTGTGGATGAAGAGCATGAAAGTTCATTCAAACAATTCGATCCAGCTCCACGTTATCACGCTCGAGATACTGCAATTGTTTTGGGAAAATTCCAAGGGGCTAAGGTTTTGTTGGGTTCTGCAACCCCAGCGATAGAAACTCGTTTTAATGTAGAGCGAAATAAATATGGAACTGCCCAACTTACCACTCGATATGGGGGGATCTCTATGCCTAACATCAGCTGTATTGATTTGAAGGAAGCGCATCGTAAAAAGCAAATGAACGGTTTCTTTTCTCAAGAATTAATTGATGCTATTAAAAAAGTTTTAGCTGAAAAAAAACAAGTGATTTTATTTCAAAACAGGAGGGGGTATGCTCCGGTTATGGAATGTTTTAGCTGTGGTCATATTCCGCAATGCACCAATTGTGATGTAACACTAACCTATCATCAATACAACCAACAACTGCGCTGCCACTATTGTGGCTATCATATTGCAAAACCTACGGCTTGTAGTGCCTGTGGGAGTAATGCGTTGAATGTAAAAGGTATGGGAACCCAGCAGATAGAAGAGCAGGTAAATGAACTTTTTCCTGAAAATCAAGTAGCTCGGATGGATTGGGATAGTACCCGGGGGAAGCGTTCTTTTGACAACATCATCGAATCGTTTACCTTAGGCGATGTTCAGATTCTTGTGGGAACACAAATGTTAACCAAAGGTCTCGACTTTAAGAACGTTGCTTTGGTTGGGGTTTTGAACGCAGACCCCCTGCTCAATTTTCCAGAATTTAGAGCCCACGAACGCAGTTTTCAAATGCTCTCTCAGGTTGCGGGTAGATCGGGTCGATCTAAAGAACAAGGGAGCGTCTTGATACAAACGTTTACCCCCGAGCATCCAGTTTTACTTCAGGTGATTAAAAACGATTATAATACGCTCTTTGCAACCCAGTTGAAAGAACGAAGAACCTATCAGTACCCACCCTTTTATAGACTCATTCGAATTACGCTCAAGGCCAAAGATTATCATCAAGTAGATCAGGCGTCGCAGTGGCTAGTCAATGCACTAAATATGAGCTTGCAAGGGTCAGTTTTAGGCCCTGTTGATCCTCCAATTGCTCGGGTACGAAATTTGTATCACAAACAGTTGTTGGTAAAGTTTGTCGATGATTCTAGTCGTAATAAAGTAAAAGCAATAGTGGTCTCTTCACTGAAAAGCTTTGAAGCGATTGGTGCTTATCGAAGTATTCGGGTTGCAGTAGATGTTGATCCTCAATAGCGGCTCGACCAAGCGGTTTTAAAACCTTCTTTTTTAACCCTACTCAGCGGGATTGCTTTGTTTTTAAGAAACACAGTGCTCTGCGAAAAATTAACAACTTCTTCCAAGTTGACGATATAGGATTTGTGACATCTAAAAAAGTGTTTTTCTGGAATTCGTTGTTGTATACCTTTCATTGAAGATAAGACAATATATTTTTTTTTAGCAGTAACAATCTTCACATAATCACCCATTGCTTCAATCCATTGGATGGCCGAGAGGATTATTTTTTCGGTTTTTAAGTTGCATTTAACTTCAATACTTTTTTTAAGTTCAGGATTGACGGGCTTTATTCCTAGTCTTTTATTTTCTAAACGTTCCATAGTCAGTTCAAACCTTTCTAAAGTAAAGGGTTTTGGAAGAAAATCTAGAATCCCCAACTCGAACCCCTTGACCGCATGAGTCGATTTTTTAGAAGTAAAAACCACCTGTTTTTGAATCCCGTATTGCTCAATGAATTTAAAGATTTTATCTTCATTTTCAGAGGGGTCAATTAGCACTAAATCGGTACTTTCGTATTGCAAAAAGTTCTTTAAATCTGTGAAGTTCGAAAACGCTTTGGTGAGGCTTAAGGAAGGGATTTCTTTTAAACGTTGCCTGACCTGAATACGAGCAACGTCATTGGGATCTAGAAGTAGGTAATTGAGTTTCATGGAGTGCATTCTAACTCAAAGTTAAAATAATTTAATTGATATGGCCGATGAAGGTTAAAAAAGACGCTCAAATGTTTGGTATACGTGTCTATTTGCTTATTTTTGCACACTTAAAATTATATAAATATGAATCATTACGAAACTGTTTTCATTTTAAATCCCGTTTTATCTGATGAACAGATAAAGGAAACAGTTAAGAAATTTGAAGACCTTTTGACTGGAAAAGGAGCCAAGTTTGTTAACAAAGAAGACTGGGGGCTAAAGAAATTAGCTTACCCAATTCAAAACAAGAAAAGTGGCTTTTACCACCTTCTCGAATTTACTGCACCTGGAGATGCTATTGGACCTCTAGAAGTAGAATTCAGAAGAGATGAGCGTATCATGCGATACCTTACGGTAAGTCTAGACAAGCATGCGATTGCTTGGGCAGAAAAAAGAGCAAAGAAATCTAAAGCAAAAGCCTAGTAGTTATGTCAAAAATTGAAGAACAATCTAAAGGGAGAAAAGAGGGAGAAATCCGTTATTTAACTCCATTAAATATTGAAACAAACAACAAAAAGAAATACTGTCGTTTCAAGCGATCGGGTATTAAATACATCGATTACAAAGACGGAGATTTCTTAATCAAATTTGTTAACGAGCAAGGGAAGTTACTTCCTCGTCGTTTGACCGGAACTTCTTTGAAATATCAAAGAAAAGTTTCTGTAGCCGTTAAACGTGCGCGTCATTTAGCTTTAATGCCTTATGTAGGCGATTTATTAAAATAAAAACTTAGATCAATGGAACTTATACTCAGAGAAGATGTACAAAACCTTGGATTTAAGGATGACATCGTAAAAGTAAAAAATGGATATGGCCGTAACTTCTTAATCCCACACGGGAAAGCTGTTATCGCAACTTCTTCTGCTAGAAAAGTACTTGCAGAAAATTTAAAACAACGTGCCTTCAAAGAACAAAAGTTAGTTGACGATGCGAACAAACTTGGAAAGAAACTTCAAGGTTTTGATGTTAAAATCAAATCTAAAGTTGGAAGTGGTGACAAATTATTTGGTTCTATAGGAAGCCAAGATATTGCGGATGCATTTGAGAAAAATGGTGAAACTATCGAAAAGAAATTCATTACGCTTCCAGGTAAAACAATCAAACGTTTAGGGGCTTATGAAGCTACAGTTCGACTACACAGAGCTGTTGTTGTACAAGTTGCTTTTGAAATCATTGCTGAATAAGCACAAGTTCAATTTGCTTAAAAAATCAGCCCCACTTTTTAAGGTGGGGTTTTTTTATGGAATATAAACGACTATCAACCGAACAATTTGAAGCACTCCACCAGGAGTTCGCTACTTTTTTAGCATCAAATTCTATTGACAAAAAAGAATGGGATCAGCTCAAGCAGCTAAATACCACTCAAGCAGAACATCTCTTGGATGGGTTTAGTGATTTGGTCTGGAATGACGTACTCAGTAAAAATCTTTATGTTGAACATCACAACCCCCAGCATTTATTTTTATTTGAATGTTTAGACGAGCAAATGAACCTTGTCTTGGTAAAATCGGAAGATACTACTCAAGACTTTACAAGTCCAGATGGGTTCAGATGGTTGGAGGCCAATTTACAATCCGATTCGATTACACTCTTTCAATCTCAAAAAAAATATAAGAACCGAAATCAGGATATTTTTGATTTAATACAAAAAGGCGCTTCTATAACGGAAGGGGCCTACTTTAAAAGTATCACTTCATTTCTTTCAAATCCTAGTTAAAAAGTAGGATATTTGTTTTAAGTTTAATTAGATTCAACCGAATGAAACCATCCATACCAAAAGGAACTCGAGACTTTTCGCCTAAAGAAGTTGCACAGCGCAACTACCTAAAGGATGTACTTTCTTCCTCTTTTGAAACCTATGGTTTTGAGCCTATAGAAACCCCTTCTTTTGAAAAGGCTTCGACCTTATTAGGGAAGTATGGCGAAGAAGGTGATCGTTTGATTTTTAAAATTTTAAACTCAGGAGATAAGCTCAAAAAAGCAAACCTCGAAGCTCTGGCAGATAATAAATTAGCTGCTTTTTCACATTCTTTATCCGAGAAAGCACTTCGCTATGACCTTACTGTACCTTTTGCACGTTATGTTGTACAACACCAAAACGACATAAGTTTTCCCTTTAAACGCTATCAAATTCAACCCGTATGGCGTGCAGATAGGCCACAACACGGTCGTTTTCAAGAGTTTTTTCAGTGCGATGCCGACACCGTAGGAAGTAAATCGCTTTGGCAAGAAGTTGAGCTTTGTGGTTTATATGATGATGTTTTTGATAAATTAAAACTATCGGGTGCTTGTTTAAAAATAAACAATCGAAAAATTTTAGCTGGTATTGCTGAGGTTTTGGGCGCATCTGATCAAATTATCGATTTTACGGTTGCCCTTGACAAACTGGATAAGATTGGACAAGAAGGTGTTATAAACGAATTATTGAATAAAGGGTTTTCTTCCGAATCCGTAGATAAAGTACTCCCTTTGATGGGCCTAGTCGGTACTTATTCATCAAAGTTGGATGTATTATCTGCCTTTCTTAAAGACTCAGCAATTGGCACCAAGGGGATTGAAGAACTGCGTTTTGTTGTTGATCATGTCACCAAAGTTGGTTTAAAATCCATGAAGCTCGATATTGACGTAACGCTCGCACGTGGTCTCAATTACTACACCGGTTGTATTTTTGAAGTTGCAGCTCCAGAAACTGTCAAAATGGGTTCTATTGGTGGAGGTGGTCGTTATGATGATCTTACTGCAGGTTTTGGTTTAAAAGATACCAGTGGAGTAGGGATCTCTTTTGGTTTCGATCGCATCTATTTGGTTTTAGAGGAATTGAATCTATTTCCTGCTTCTGCTCAAAATGGGACACAAGTTCTGTTTGCTAATTTCGGTGAAGAATATGCTTTGATGTGTAACCAAATGGTCAAAACACTCCGTGATAACCAGATTCGTTCTGAGTTTTATCCCGATGCTGCTAAATTGAAAAAGCAGTTTTCATACGCCAATGCTAAGGCCGTTCCTTTACTCGTGGTGATAGGTCCTGATGAACGCGCAAACAATAATTTTGTTCTGAAAAACATGGAATCTGGTATACAAACTACCCATGCATTGGATCAGTTTCTAGAGACGATTCGTACGGCTCTCTAAGGCTTATTAATTAGTCAAGAAAGAATATACCCCTGAATTACTTTTGTTCGCATTAGCATCCACCGCAATAACCTTCCAGCTATAAGTAGTGCTACTTTCAACAGCAATGGTATAAGCTGTTGTAGTTCCTTCTGCATTTACCTGCTTCACCAGCGTAGTCGCATCGGCGGTATCCAAATAGAGTTCGTAATAATCCAAGTCCCCATCAACATCCGATCCATTCCATGTCAATGTAATATTGCCATCAACAGGAGTAACAGACGATCCCGATCTGGGTGCTAATAGTTCGGAAGGAAAAGGGGTGTAATTTGTAATACCTGCACCTGCTAAATAAAACTTCCAAGAAACACTAGAAGCCGATTCACTGCCTTCTTCTCCAACTGCAGTAATGTTCCAAGAATAAGGTGTTCCATTCAACAAAGTTGCACTGTATGATGTGCCAGTAGTATTGAAACTTTCTTTTTGATTCGTACTCAAGTTTTTTATATCCAAACGGTAGCTTTCTACATTTTGAGCAGCACTCCAACGAAACTCCAAACTGCTTTGGGAATCGTTGACCGAAGTTCCTTCTAAACAGGTTTCCTCATTGATAGGGAAACTCAGCAAAGGTATACTTGGGTTTAAAGGAGCTGGAGTACTGGAACAACTCCATAACACTAATGTAAAAGCTAAAAGAACACTTAACGATTGTATTGTTTTCATATGCATTACTCTTTAATGACGATTTGAGATTGATTTACACTAGCATTGGTAACCTTGACAACATAACTTCCCGTAGTTAGGTTCGAAGTATCGATATACAGGGTTCGATCCATTATGGTTAAGGCATAGTATTGGGAAGTGATTATTTTTCCATCGTTGGAATAGAGTTCAATACTCGCATCCAGTTCCTCTCCACCAACATAGATCGCTAACATCTCTTCGAACGGATTTGGTGCAACAACTACAGTATCTGAATTGAAATATGATTGTTCAAAAATACCTTGACAGGCTATCCCTGTAGAAATAGAAACCGTATTGACTCCTTTATCTAGGGTAAGGGTATAATCGCTTTGGGTGGTTTGTTTGGTTATTCCATTGTGGGTAATGGAATAACTGTTTCCTCCTGCAAGTTTATAGTTTACTGTTTCTTGTCCTTTTCTCGCAGCACTGTAAACCGATAATGGCTGAGGCTCATTGATTGTAAGATCGAAACAACGTTTAAACTCAGTATCAAGGATTCCATCAACAGTAACACATATGGAGTAATCTCCTGCCGAGAGGTTGTTCAGTGTCCAGTTATTTGAACTCAAGGTTTCTGTTTTATTGACCGCTCCACTTACTGCAATATTGTAGGTTACAGAGGTGTCTTGTACAGCTAAACTAATGCTGTTGGTATCGATACATTTCTCTGTTTTAGAAAGAGAGAAGTTAGAAGGCGCTAGGTAAAAAATCGAACAACCTTCTTTGTTCACCATCGATCCATATGGTGTGTCAGCACAAGTATCATTCGGATTCCAAACCCCATCATGATCGGCATCATCCGAAACATCTCCAACGCCATCACCATCAGTATCGCTTTGATCTGGATTGCTTACAAGAGGACTGTTGTCTAAAATATCAACAACACCGTCACCATCAGTATCATCTAGTGGAGAGACAGAAATAGTTTGTAACTGAATGGCTTTTGCGCTCCCTTCTGGAACTACAAGGTTATTTTGAGTAATTGAAAGAGGTGATGCAGATTCGCCATCATTGGTGTTGATGTTTACAACCTCTACCTCATATATATTATCCCCATTGTGATCTTGAGGGTTATCGAAATCTGGAGGATTTATAAACTCTAAGTAATCATCGGATTCACCAGTACTGTTTTTTTGCTGGTCACCACTACTACCAATTGAGAATAAAGCAGCATCTGCTCCTCCACTAATTTTCTTTTTAATTTTCCATTTCCCAACTCCCTTAGTGGTATTTGGATTGAAATACCTTCTGTAACTGTTTTTAGAATCCGCTGTAGTGTTTGCATCAACTGGAAAAACAGCCAGGGTGTAAGAAGAGTATGTATAGGTATTTGGAATATCTAAAATTTTAAGTTTGACTACAGAAGTACTAGATAGACCTCTACTGTTTGTTGCTTTAATGTTTACAGACAAGGTTTTTTGCTCTTCATAATCGATGGATCTTATCAGATAGAGTAGGTTATCTTCGAGTCTAAAGTAATCGGAATTACCACCATTTTCAAGAGTAAAGCTTATGGGATCAATTCCCTCCGGACTAAGCGCCGGATTCTCATCAATTGCGACGATTTTACCCAATGGATCATTAACAGGAACATCCATATCAATACTTTTTGTTTCAATTCGTTCGAATTCAACAGAATAAATCGAAGGCGGGTTGAAAGGGCAACCATTTTCATCAATTGGTGTACCAAGCGGAGTCCCAGCACATAAATCTTTTTTGTTTTTAACTCCGTCGTTATCGTCATCTAAATCCAATTGATTTTCTGAACATCCATTTTCATCTACTTCAACACCAGCTAAAGTATCTGGGCATCGATCGAATTGATTTTCAACACCATCGGAATCATCATCGAGTTGACTTTCGTTACAACCAAACTCGTCGACTTCAAGGCCTAATTTGGTATTCAAGCAAGCATCGTTTTCATCTAAGACACCATCTAAATCGCTGTCTAATTCTAATTGAAATTCGGTACATCCAAATTCATTTACTTTTTCTCCAAACGGAGTGTCCGCACACAAGTCTTTTTCATTAGCAACACCGTCAAGGTCCAAATCATTTTCTAGTTGTGATATGGAACACCCAAATTCATTAACTTCTTCTGCTAGTGGGGTATTAGGACATAAATCAACATCATCCATTACTCGATCAAAATCCGTATCGATTTCACTAAGTGAACATCCAAATTCATTTACTAATGAACCAGTTGCTGTTCCTGGACATGAATCGAATGTATCGGGCACACCATCAAAATCTTCATCAAAATCTGCTACAGCTTCTAATTCATCCAGTGTACATCCGGTTAAATCAACAACTGCGCCTAGAGGGGTGTCATTACATCGATCGAGTGTATTGGGAAC
>CBFHHG010000022.1:0-22159 GCA_965655585.1 Candidatus Arcticimaribacter sp.
TATCGTAGCTAACTTTTGAGGCCATAGAAAGCACCAAAAATCCATGAGCTACTGTTTTTTTATAGGGGGAAAAGCTTGCACTACGCTCTACATCAGTATGAATCCACTGAAAATCTTCTGTTGCATCTGCAAAGGTGTTGATGCGTTGTTGTGTCATGGGCATCCACTCGGTCAGTCCCAATTCTTTTCCTACATAGGCGCTCAATTCACTGGTGTTTGTTAAACGTGTCGCATAAGCAGTGTTGGTTTGTTCTTCCATTGTTGTAGTTTAAGTTAACATATGTCCTCCATCTGCATTCAAGACAGCTCCTGTAGTATAAGAAGATGCCTGTGAAGCCAAATAGACAGCAAGTCCAGCAATTTCTGTTGGATCTGCGGCACGTTGAAGCGGTAGGTGACTCTCTACCTGTTTCATGATGTGTTCATTACTCCAAAGGGCTTTGCTGAATTTAGTTTTAATAAGTCCTGGACAAATTGCATTGGAACGGATTCCATATTTTCCCCACTCACTGGCTTGTGATTGTGTCAACATAATCAATGCCGATTTACTAACTCCGTAAAGTCCGAGTCCCAAACTTGGTTTCATTCCTTCGACAGAAGCAATATTGATGATGCTTCCATTGTTTTTTTCTTTCATAAAAGGAAAACAATGTTTTGCAAACGAAAAACAAGCTTTTACATTCACATCCATAATTTTATCAAAAACATTATTTTCGATACCTTCCAAAGGAGAAAAAACAGGGTTGGTTGCTGCATTGTTGACCAAGATGTCTACACCACCGTACAAGGCAACTGTTTTTTGGATTAATGCTTGTCGTTGATCTTCATCTCCAACATGACAGGCAATTCCTGTAGCTTCGTAACCTTGGGCTTTAAATTCTTCGGCAACTGCATCTACGGCTTCTTGAGAACGACTGCTTACAATTACTTTAGCGCCAAATTCGGCAAGAGCCGCTGCAATTGCTTTTCCTATTCCTTTACTAGAACCTGTAACAACCGCTACTTTTCCTTCTAAATCAAATAATTTTTTTACACTCATAATTACATGGGCATTGCGCCACCATTTGCATGGAGGGTTACTCCGTTAATAAATCCAGCTTGTTTCGATGCTAAGTAGAGGTAAGCATATCCCATATCCTCGGCTGTTCCGATACGGGCTACAGGAATCATAGCAATTCCTGCTTTGATAATTTCTTCGGGCATTCCGGAGGTCATTTCTGTTTCAATAAAACCGGGCGCTACAGCATTGGCTGTAATTCCGTATCGTCCTACTTCACGACAAAGAGCTCGAGTGAAACCAGCGACACCAGCCTTTGAAGCCGAATAGTTGGTTTGACCAAATGCTCCTGCAAAACCATTGATGGAGGAAGCCGATATGATTCTTCCGTAACGAGCTTCACGCATGTGTGGCAGTACCGCTTGGGTAGTTGTAAATAAGGAGCTTAAATTCACATTAATGACGGCATCCCATTCGTCTTGAGTCATTTTAAGGATCGTTTTATCACGAACAATTCCAGCGTTGTTGATTAAAATATCGATTTTACTGTGGGTACCGATGATTTCATTTACAGCGGCATCAACTGCTTCACGATTGGTAATGTCTACTTTTTGAAAGAAAATTTTTCCTCCTTCTGCTTTTAATTTTGCAGCGGTTTCAGCTCCAGAATCTCGAACATCCCACAAGGCTACTGTGGCTCCTGCATCGCAAAATACTTTGCAAACACCTTCGCCGATTCCTTGTGCACCACCCGTAATGATGGCTACTTGTCCTTCTAAATTAATCATGTGTTTCTTGTTTTAATGTATAAATCCCGATAGCCTTTTCTTTTAAACTTCCTATATAAAGTTTGTCATCGACCTGAAGGACACTGGTTATATAATCGTATCCTCCATTTGGATCTTGTAAATTGTATTGTAGCTTTCCGTCGGTATCAAACCCCAAGATCATCGAATAGGGTTTAGGCGTAATGCCGTCACGGATAGATTTTGGTAAACGTAAGAGAACGGATCTTAAGAAAGGGAATTCGGTAAGCGGTTCCGCTTCTAAGGCACGTTGGCTTGGTATGGCGATCCAAAAAATTCCATCAGCAAAAGTCACATTATCTGGAAACCCTGGGAGTAGGTTGGTGAAGATTTCGGTAGTTCCTTTTTTAGAACCGCGAATCCAATGTCTTTTAATTTCTAGTCCGAAGGTTTCGTTGATGATGATATAATCCTCATTCGCATCAAGCGCAACTCCATTTGCAAAAAACAATGCATCTAAGATAATTTCCGATTCTTGGGTATTCAAATCATAGGATATAATTCTTCCTGAGGGGCGTTGTTCCCAGAATTCATTTTCAATTATGATCGGATTTCGTTGGGTTGCATCCGAAAAATAAACAACACCCTCTTGCGTTATTGCTAAATCATCTGCAAATTGAATGGGTGTTCCATCAATCGTATCGAGTAGGGTTGTTATTGATCCCATAGGGTCCAGCGCGATTAATCCCATTTCACGATCCGCAATAATCAACCATCCGTTTGGAGCAAATTTCATTCCAAGAGGACGCCCTTTTGTGTTTCCGATGACCGTTTGATTGTCACCAGATGCATCAAACTGAATGATGTCTCCATTGTCTAGTCCACTATAAAAATTCCCTAAACTGTCTCGAGCAATCGATTCTGGACCAACACCCGCAACCGCTATAATATTGGTTGCAGCTAGTAGGTTATTTACTTTAAAATCTCCTTCCATGCCCGGGTAAGGAGGTGAAGGTCGCGCTACGGGGTCTAAATCTATGGGATAAAACCCCAGATAGGCAAGCCCAACAAGAAGTAAAAATCCAATACGCTGAAGATTTTTTTTCATATTCAATCCTTTATTATTTCATAAACGACATGATGGTATTGTATAATTCCATTCGATCTCCTGCCAAATGTTCTAACCCATCGACAGGTAAGATAACACCACTAATATAAACAGCCAAGGGACTGGATAAAAATAATACGGCATGGGATACGTCTTGAGCAGTTCCAAAACGTTTCATTAGGTTTTTTTGTTCACTCTCTTTAAGGAAAGCCTGCATTTGTTCGGGATAGTTTTCTAGCCCCGAAGTTGCAATGGTTCCCGGTGCAACAGCATTGACACGAATGTTGTGTTCTGCCCACTCTTGTCCGAGGGTTTTGGTTAGATTTTCTACTCCAGCACGAGCAGCTCCTGTATGGGCCATTCCTGGAAATCCACGCATTACATTGGCTGTTATGTTGATGATGGTTCCCTTTTTTTGTGGAATAAAAAAGGTGTTGGCCATGTGCTGGCACATATAAAAAGTACCGTTTAAATTGTTGTTGATTACTGCCGCCCATCCTTTTTGTGCCATAACATTGGAAGGAGCTGGAAATTGCCCACCGGCGTTATTGATTAAAATATCCAAACCACCCATGGTATCTTGAATTAGGTCACCTAATTTTTCAATTGATTCGGGTTCCCTGATGTCGCAGACCTGTGCATGACAGTTTCCAAAAGCACGAAGCTCGATCATAGCCGCTTGTAAAGGCTTTTCTTTTCGTGAAGCGATCATGACTTCTGCACCATAGGAGAGGAATGCTTTTGCAATTTCATATCCAATGCCACTGCGACCGCCGGTAACCAATATTTTTTTATTTTTAAATAAATCGGATGCGAACATTATATAGAAAGGATTTAACCTTTTGATTTTAATTTTTTAATATAAAATACCGGTCTTTCGGATGTTCATGAAGGACCGGTATTAAATAAATTGATGTACACTAATTATTAGTGTTTACTCACATGATGCTCTTAGCCAGCGTCCATACCTCCATCTAAAACGAGTGAATGTCCGTTCATATAAGAGGAATCGTCTGAAAGCATAAACTTAATTGCATTGGCAACTTCTTCAGGTCTGCCTAATCTTTTTAGTGGTACTCTGTAGTTTGCTACAAATTCTAAAACAGGATCGGGAATGTTACTTATGATATCCGTTTCTACAAAAGAGGGACAGATTGCATTTACCCGTATGTTACGCGCGCCATATTCTACAGCAGCAGATTTGGTCAGTCCAATTACACCATGCTTCGAAGCAGCGTAGTGGCTTCCCTGAGTAACTCCTTTTTTACCAGCAAGAGAGGCAACATTTACAATATTTCCCCCTCCTTGTTCCAGCAATATTTTGATTTGAAATTTTAGGCAGTAAAAAACGCTACTTAAGTTCACGGCAATTACCTTATCCCAATCTTCGTCTTTCATTTCGTGGAAGGGTGCCATTTTGCCACCTATTCCAGCGTTATTAACGAAAGCATCAATTTTTTTTTCATCTTTAATGGCTTGCATCAAGACAGACTCGATTTGTTTTTTATCGGATACATCGAGGAGATAACTAACAGCACTCCCACCTGCATCTTCAATAATTTTTTGGGTCTCAGCTAATTCAACTGGATCCATATCGGTCAAAATAGTTTTGTAACCAGAGGCTGAAAGAGCAACGGCTGTTGCTCTTCCTAATCCTTTGGCAGCACCAGTAATGAATGCTTTTTTAACGTATTGTGTCATAAGTGTTTTAGAAACTATAAGTCGCTTTTAAAATCACTCTTCTTCCAATAACAGGCATACTAGGGAATGCACTGTATTCTTGGTCAAATAAATTGGTAGCTGATAAGTCTAACCCCAATCCATTTCCAAAGTCGTAACCAATGTTAGTATCTACAAGATTTTTCTCATCAGTCATACCGCCAAACAATCCTTGATCAGACATAAAGCTATCATCGTGTTGGAAGGAAACACTGAAACGATACCCTTGCTCTTCAGCATATTTTAGACCTAATCTGTATTTGAATATTGGTGCATTAAGGTACGATGGAAATGGTAAATCATCGTCATCTGATTCTCCGGGTAGCCATTCATTTTGACTTAACCAAGAAGAATTCCCCCAAATAGACATGCGATCGTTAACGAAGTATTCTAGAGCTAAATCAGCCCCAAAATGACTTCTAACGGCATCATCATATCTACGATATCCGGCAGCAATATGACTAATCCCATCACCATCAGGAACACGATTAGATTCAACTACACCATAAGCTGGGTATAGAGCTGTTAAGGGAGAAGTTGGGTCATCTAAAGCGAATTTGAATCCTCCAGCAACTTGACCTGCAAGTGCAGGACCGACAGCAGGAGTCAATGCAGCACTAACTGCATTTTGAATAAAAGATCCCATTGTTGTTCCACCTACCTGATTAACCAGGGCATGAATAGGCCCGATAGCCGTGAATTGAGTAAATCCTTTAACCTCATATGAATATAAGTCCAAACCTACTTTTAGGCGATCACCGATCAAACCATTATAGCCAACTTCCCAAGAAGACAGGGTTCCAATTTGCGAAACTCCCGTATCGACAGCCTCAAGAGGTTGTCCATTGAAAGCATTAAATCCTGGTGAAAGAGCCACATTTTGAGGTGCTATTAAGCCCTGAGCAAAAGCGCTGGTAGGTCCTAAAGCTGCTGCAAGCAAAGGCTGCGCTGATGCTGGCGACCCAGCTATAACTGCATTTAAAGCTTGTAGGTATGGAATAAGAAGTGATACACTTGTACTTCCTGCAGGAAGCTGATAACTATCACCTGGAGCATTTCCAGATAAAGCCGCTATCCCATTACCTGTTGCTGCAATTTCAATGGTTGGATTACCATCGAAACCTTGTGGACTAACTTGACCAGATAACCAAACATCAAGAACTCCTGGGGCTTGGATTAGAACTGGGAAATCGATATACTGCTGTAGGGCACTAGGTCCAGAAGTTGCAATATTATACGATAATCTAAACGTATGCTTTGGAGCTGCTTTGTAAACTAAAGCTACACGAGGAGCAAAAGCACCCTCATCGATGAAGTTAAATTTATCATAACGACCAGCATAAGTAAGTTCTAACTTCTCGCTTAATGGAGTTGTTCCTTGTAAGTACACTCCTGTAATTCTATAGGCATCATTAGCATCATTTTCACCATACAAGGTACCTTCTGAATCAGACATGATATCACGATAGTCCATCCCAACAGTAAAGTTGGTGTTAAGGAAACTTGGTACATCAAAGTTATATTGCAATTGTAATTCTAAAGCAGAACGCTTAGCAACTTGTCTGAAGCCAGAAGCATAAAGAAAAGTAGGCTCAGAAGCTGTTCCACCATCGTTGTAGTTATACGATAACTGACCAAAGAAACCACCAGATTGAACACGTGCTTGGGTCCAGTAGTCGGTTCCGTTTGCGTATCCAGCTCCTTGTGAGTTAAAGAATAAACCACCACCTTTTGCTACACCCGCAGAAAGAAATGCACTGGTATTATCATTTGGTCTAAGCTCTAAATGAGCATTTGCAGAAACGTTTTTATATTTAGTTGCTAAAGGAATACCGTCGTTATTGTCATCTAAATCAGATGGACCTAAAAGTAAAGTTCCTTGTTGACTAGGGTCTACTCTACCATTTACTAAACTAGGCTGATAAATAGAGTTTCTGTTTGTTGCAATAAAAGCAGTATCATTTGGATCAATTTCGAAATCATCTCCTTGGGTTATACGCGCATTCACTTTAAAACCTA
Source organism: Candidatus Arcticimaribacter sp. (assembly GCA_965655585.1). Classification (GTDB taxonomy): domain Bacteria; phylum Bacteroidota; class Bacteroidia; order Flavobacteriales; family Flavobacteriaceae; genus Arcticimaribacter. Next base: position 6,590 of record CBFHHG010000022.1, read on the forward strand.
AAGTCTTGCTTTCGTTTGCATAAGCGTGACGAATGTTAGCACCCAACGTATTCAAAGTACCTGCTACCAATTCAATGGTTGTTCCCGGATAGTCGATAGGGTTTTTTGAAATAAAATGCACAACTCCAGATGTTACACCCGGTCCGTATAAAGCGGAGGCAGCTCCTCGTACAACTTCAACTTTAGCAATATCGATGTTCGATAGACCTGTTTGAAACGACAAGAATTGACCAGCAGAAGGAGTTACTAAGTAACGGTAATCTAACATAGGGAATGCAGAAGTTCCAAAGACTCCTGAACCTGCTCTCATTTCAATATTAAGTGTATTGGCAGATTGTTGTTGAATCTGAACTCCGGGTATGTTTACCAAAGTACGAATAGGGTCAACAGGATCTGCAGAATTTTTTATGTCCTGTGCTGTTATAATCGAAACCGAAGCTGGTGCATCTTGCACCTTCTGTGGTTTTCTTGATGCCGAAACAACAATTTCATCCAAGTTTTCTCCAGGGCTTAAAGCAATAGATAATACTTGATCCGCAGAAGTTACTTCTACTGATTGAGGTGCAAAACCGATTGAACTAATTTCAACCGTAAAAGGGAGTGCTTGATTTGAACTGAAACTGAAGTTTCCGTCGAAATCTGAATTGGTTCCATCGGAAGTTCCTTGAACGATTAAATTCACCCCTGGTATGGGTTCATTTGTGTCTGCATCACTTACAGAACCACTAACAGTGGTTTGTGCGAGAAGCAGATTAATGCAAAACAGCCCAAGAACCGTAAGTGCAGTTGTTAATTTGTTTTTTTTCATAATTGGTTGTTTAAAATTATTACTGGTTAGCAGAGACATGGGCAAAATTAAGAAATTGGCGAGATGAAGGGGGTCAAGCAATAATCAAGGAAATAATATCCCATACCTGAAAGATAATAAGATTTTATGTTTAGGAGACATTTTAAAAGCTTTTTTACAGGAAAGAATAATGTTAAACGAGCTGAATTTTCGATATTCAGCACTGTTTTATAGGGCTATTTTCAGTTTTCAAAAATCACAGTTGCTTCATCTTGATGCCAGTTTACGTAACTCCCCTCGTACATTTTGTCTATTTTATTACGTTTAATTTTCAGAGTTGGTGTCATCAATCCGTTTTCAACTGTCCAAGGATCTTTCGTAAGAATAAGTGTTGATATTTTCTTATACCCGGGCAGCTGTGCATTCACTTTTTTCAAGTAGTCGCTAAAATACTGTTGAAGCTCATCTTTAGGTTTTGCTAAACCTATCTCAGATAATACTCCTAGGCATATGGGCTGTGGTAATCCTAGGCCTGCAATGCATATTTGTTCAAATTCCAAAACGTCGCCAAAAAAACCTTCAAGCACCAAAGGTTCAATGTATTTCCCTTTAGATGTCTTGAAAATATCTTTTACACGCCCAGTGATAAATAAAAACCCATCGGCATCTATATACCCCTGATCTCCTGTATGCAACCATCCTTCTTTGATTACTTCAGCAGTCAATTCAGGTTGTTTGTAGTATTCTTTCATTACATAAGGCCCACGCATTAAAATCTCCGAGCTTTCTGAATCAATTTTTAATGTTACACCCGGTTGTGCAAGTCCAACAGAGCCGGGCTTGTCGGTGATCCCGTCACCTAAATGTGTTGTTATAGCACAGTTTTCTGTCATGCCGTATCCATTGGTGATCGAAATGCCAATTTTTCGAAACCAAGTACGTTGTGTTTCTTGAAGTGGCGCTGCACCCGAAACAATGGATCGCGCTTTGCCCAGTCCCAAGGCTTTTTTAAACTTACGTTTCAATACCCACGATAAAACGGGTATCTTGAGAAGTTTCGAAAGTTTTTCTTGTGGAATTTTTGATAAAATCCCCATTTGAAATTTCGTCCAAATACGAGGTACCGCAAAGAAAACTGTAGGCTGAGTATCCTGTAGGTTTTTAGCAAAAGTATCTAGGTTTTCAGCAAAAGATAAGGTTCCCCCAAAACGGAATACAACATATTCAACAACCACCCGTTCGGCAATATGGTTTAGTGGTAAATAAGAAAAGAAGGTGTTGTTTCCGTTGAAATCTATTTTAAGCGCATTGTTGTCTAAAGCTAGTTTAGCAGTACTTTGGTTGGCTAAATAATCAAGCACAACACCCTTTGGATTCCCCGTAGTTCCTGAGGTAAAAATGATGGTCCAGATATCGCTTAACTTGGGTCTATGTGGTTCTTGTAACGGCTCATGCTGATTGATGAAATCAAACCATTGGTGTCCTTCTTTAATATCAGAGCAACCTTTATAGGTCGGAAAAGAGATGAGGGGCATTCCTTCGGGTACTCCTGCTTTTTGCTCTTCCCAGTCTTCTACTTTCCCAGCGAAAAGCAGGTCAACATCACCAAAGGTTAGCAGGTTGTTAATTTCTTTAGAAGTCAAGTTTGGAAAAAACGGAACACTGATGTATCCAGCCATTACAATAGCCAAATCGGCAATGATCCATTCCCTACAGTTTTTTGAAATTAAACCAATGTGGGCATTTTCTCGAAGCCCCAAAGAACGTAAACCAGTGGCTAATTTTCGTGCGTATTGTCCTACTTCTCCCCAAGTATATACTTCCCAGGTATCACCAAAAGGTTGTTTTAAAAAAGGTTTGTCTCGGAATTTTTCTTCCCACTCATAAAATTTAAAATCAAATGTTTCTGGTGTATTCATATGTAAGCTGTTTTTTTAAATTATGATAACCCTAAAACCTCTTCTTGTTGATGTCTTGAAGAAAAGTAATTTTAGCTGGGCTATTTTTAGTAATGATGTGGGGGATTTGTCACCAACTAGAATTAGATTTCTCGTTTCAGGATATGTTTTGTTTTGAATTGACACATTAAATTAATTCATAATATTATGAAAAATAACATAAATTAGCATATTGAGTGTCATTATTCATAATTAATTTGTGTTTGAGTTTACTTTTTGTTAAAGTGTCGATGGAATTCAAAAGAGCGTTTTTACAGAGAAACACAGATTTTTTAAGGACGATTTTGTCTTTGTTTAAAATCCATAAACGTAATTTAATTTAATCAAAATAAAGAAGTTATAATGAGAGAAGCTTTAATAGTATCGACTGCACGAACTCCAATTGGGAAGGCCTACAGAGGAGCCTACAACAACACCAACGCACCCACATTAGCGGCACTGGCAATTGAAGCTGCTGTTGCTCGATCAGGAGCCTCCAAAGATCAGATTGATGATGTCATTATGGGTGCAGCCTTACAACAGGGTACAACCGGTGGTAATATTGGTCGTTTATCTGCAATGGCAGCTGGACTTCCAACTACGGTAAGTGGAATGAGTATCGATCGTCAGTGTTCTTCTGGCATGATGGCTATTGCGACAGCCGCTAAACAGATTGTTTGTGATGGTATGGAAATTACAATTGGCGGTGGAATTGAATCCATTAGTTTGGTTCAAAACGAAAAAATGAATGTCAGTCGTATGGTCGACAAGGCTTTGGTTGCCAAACAACCCAACATTTATATGCCCATGCTACAAACTGCTGAGGTTGTTGCAAAACGATACAACATTAGTAGGGAAGTACAAGACATCTACGCGCTTCAGAGTCAGCAACGCACTGCTGCCGCACAAGAGGCGGGGAGGTTTGCTGATGAAATTATTGAGACGACTACTTCTATGGGTGTGATGGATCGTGAAACTAAAGAAATCAGCTTTCAAGACATCACTTTAAATAAAGATCAAGGAAACAGACCAAGTACGGTGATCGAAGGGCTTTCTGGTTTGAACCCTGTGATAGAAAATGGTTCTATTACTGCTGGGAATGCAAGTCAATTGTCGGATGGTGCTTCTGCCTGTGTTTTGATGGAAGCAGCAACTGCCGCTAAACATGCTGTAACTCCTCTAGGGATTTACAGAGGAATGGCAGTTGCTGGTTGTGAGCCCGATGAAATGGGAATTGGACCAATCTATGCTATTCCTAAATTACTAAAACAGCACGGTTTAAAAATGTCTGATATTGGCTTATGGGAACTGAACGAGGCTTTTGCTGTTCAAGTGTTATACTGCCAAGAATATTTAGGTATTCCTAACGAATTATTAAATGTAAACGGAGGTGCAATTTCAATAGGGCATCCCTATGGAATGTCTGGATCTCGTATGGTTGCTCACGCACTCATTGAAGGAAAAAGAAGAGGAGCCAAGTATGTGGTGTCTACCATGTGTGTTGGGGGTGGTATGGGTGCTGCGGGCTTGTTTGAAGTGATCTAAAACGATCCGTTAATCTTAAATGTATTCAAAAAAAAGGGAGCTAATCTATTTAGCTCCCTTTTGTTTATGAATTGCTAGTAATCAATCTGTACCTAGGTAATTCCTTTTTTCCTTTTTAAATACGGCATTAAACGAAGCTACATCAGAATCAATAACCTGCTGATAGTGTTCCATTGCAACTTCAACGGCAGCAGTTAATTCTTCTTTTACTGCTAGGTCTTGATTTGTAGGAGGGAAGTCGTCTATTGTAAGCAGACGGTTCAAATGGCCTAATTTATTGGTCAAGCGAATCGGGAAATTTAGTGGATCTTGATTACTTCTGTTTTGTGTTTGATACAAGGTTTTTTCAACTTCCAGTAGGTCCTCTTGAATAGTTTTGGCTTGAGTTACGAGTTTTGTAGCCGTAGAATCAGATTGGTTTTGTTTCACAAAATCTTTGAGCTTGCTTCTGATCTCGCGCATATTCTTAATGGCTTTGTGGGCTTTATCTACGGTTTGGTTCACTTCATTTACAAAATCAAATTGTTTTTGCATATCGGCTACCGAAGATTCTGAACGTGGATCGGGAAGGACGACAAAATCTTGTGTTTGTTCCTTTCCATTGACAGTCAAACGAACTTTGTACGACCCTGGAACTGCTTTTGCTCCAGAAAAAGAGGCACTCCAAAAAATCATTCCGTCAAGTTTTTCAGCTCCATCATAACGGGTGTCCCAAACAAATTCATTTCCACCAGCTTTTACATTGAGCTTATTTTTTTTGTCTTTTGTACTGTATGTTTTAATTACAGCCCCGTCTCCCGATTGGAATTGCAGTTCAACGGTATCTTTTTCTGCATCATAGTTTTTAAGGAAATAGTGAACAATAACGCCATTCGGAAGGTTGGTTCCAGCGGTTAGTGAGCTTTTCCCGCCACGCCCTTTGGTTCTGTAACTTTCTTTGGGTTTGAAAAGTAAAGTTTGTGCATTGCGATTATCGGACTGTAGTTGATGTAAAACGGTAAGATCATCCAAAATCCAAATACTTCTTCCCTGAGTAGCTACAATGAGGCTGTTGTTTTTGATTGTTAAATCGGTAATGGGCACTATCGGTAAGTTTTTTTGGAAGGAAGACCAAGAAGTTCCATCGTCATAAGAAACATAGATTCCGTGTTCTGTTCCAGCATACAGCAGGCCTTTTTGCTTCGGATCAGCACGCACAACTCGCGTAAAATCTTCCTTTGCAATGCCCTTGGTTATGGTTTTCCAAGTAAGGCCATAATCCGTGGTTTTGTATAAGTAAGGCGTATAGTCTCCAAGCTTGTATCGGGTACCTGCCACATAACAAGTTCCTGGATCAAATGGTGAAGGCTCTACACTATTAATCATGGTCCATTCGGGAAGTTGTTTTGGAGTAATATTGCTCCAGTTTTCTCCTCCATCCTGTGTCAAATGAATCAAGCCATCGTCACTTCCGACCCATAACAAACCTTCTTTGAGTGGAGATTCGTCTGCGGCAAAAATAGTACAGTAATATTCGACACTTGTATTGTCTTGTGTTATTGGACCTCCTGAAGTCTTCAGTTTTGAAGGATCATTTCGTGTTAGATCTGGACTGATTATTTTCCATTCTTGCCCCTCACTTTCAGTAACATGTACTTGATTGGAGAAGGTGTACAAGCGTTTTGGGTTGTGCTTGCTGAAGAGGATTGGAAAATTCCACTGAAAGCGGTAACGCATTCCTTCAGCTCCGTGACCCATTGGATTATCAGGCCAAACATTAATTCCACGTACAGAGTTTTTTGCATGATTCACTCGTGTTAAGAAGCCGTCATAACTTCCTCCATATACAATTTCGTTGTTGGTTGGGTCAATGGCTATATGAGCAGATTCTCCTCCAGCCGTCGATTCCCAATCGGACTCGTCTATATAACGGCCAGAACTACGGTGTTTAATTCGAATGGTTGAGTTGTCTTGTTGTGCTACATATATTCGATAAGGAAAAGCATTGTCTGTTGTTACCCGATAGAATTGTGCGGTTGGTTGGTTGTGATAGGTACTCCAAGTAGTTCCGCCATCATAGGAAACTTGAGCCCCGCCGTCATCCGCTATTATCATACGTTGATTGTCTTCTGGAGCAATCCATAGATCGTGATGATCCCCATGAGGTGCATTGTGACTGCTGAATGTTTTTCCGCCATCTGTAGATTTGTGATAGGATACATTCATTACATATACACCATCTTCATCTTGTGTGTCTGCATAAATTTTTGTGTAGTACCAAGCCCGTTGTCTGAGGGATCTACTTTCGTTTACATGCTTCCAGCTTTCACCGCCGTCATCCGAACGATATACACCACCTTCTTCTTTGTTTTCAACAATAGACCAAACTCGATTAGCGTTTACAGGCGAAACAGTAACCCCAATGATCCCGAGAGTTCCTTTGGCGTACCCTTTGTTTTTACTTATTTCTTTCCAAGTAGCGCCACTGTCTGTACTTTTCCATAGGGCAGATCCTTTACCACCACTATTCAAACTATATGGTGTTCTTTGAATGCGCCAAGTTGAAGCATATAAATGTCTTGGGTTCGTTGGGTCCATGACCAATTCGACAGCGCCTGCTTGAACATCTGAAAAAAGAATTTTTTTCCAACTTTTCCCACCATCAATACTTTTATATACACCACGATTGTTGTTCGGTTTATACAAATCACCTAAAACAGCTGCATAAACAATATCTGGATTCTGAGGATGAATTACCATACGGGGGATATGACGCGAGTTTGGTAATCCAGAGTAAGTCCAAGTAGATCCAGCATCCACACTTTTCCAAACTCCTTTTCCAGAAGATACGTTTCCACGAACTGTAACTTCACCTCCTCCAACATACAATACATTGGGATCACTTGGAGCCACAGCTACAGACCCGATACTTCCTCCGAAATATCCATCAGAAATATTATGATAGGTCACACCACCATCAGTAGTTTTCCAAACACCACCTCCAGTTGCTCCAAAATAAAACACCTTGGGTTGGTTGGGTACACCTACTGCAGCAGCAGAACGCCCACCCCTAAAAGGTCCTATGGATCGGTATTGAACCGATTCGTGTAGTTTAGGATTGATTTTCGTGGTATTTTGTTTTTTTGATCGCCTTGATTGGGCTGTAGTACTTTGAGTTGTAAGTAAGAACATACAAGCAGTAAACAACGTACTGAGTAAAAGTTTAGAATAGCGCATGAATTGATTTTTTAAAATAGATATCCGAAGTTACGAAATATTAGGTCAAATAAAATTGTAACTTGAAGATTCAAAAAAAAACAAAAATGAAACAGATCAACAGATTATTACTTCTTTGCTTGGTGGTACTAGGAGTACAAGGGGTTCAATCCCAATCGAAATCAAAAATTAAAAAAGAAATCATAAAAACGGTTGATGCACATCAAGCAGCAATGATCGAGGTAAGTGATGGAATATGGGAGGCAGCGGAAACTTCCTTACAAGAATTTAAATCTTCTGAATACCTAATGACATTTGCCGAAGAAAACGGTTTTGCGGTAGAAAAAGGAGTTGCAGGAATACCAACCGCTTTTACAGCAACCTATGGAACAGGTAAGCCCGTAATAGGCATCCTTGGCGAATTTGATGCCAATGCTGGAATTTCTCAAAAGAAACAACCCACACGGGAATCACGCGTTCCAGGAGGAGCAGGTCATGGTTGTGGTCATAACCTTTTTGGAACTGCGAGCCTAGGTGCGGCCATTGCAATTAAAGAGCAAATTGAAAAAGGAACCCTAAAAGGAACTATTGTTTTTTATGGTACTCCAGCAGAAGAAACCATTTTCGCAAAAGTATGGATGGCTCGTGCTGGTCTTTTTGATAAGCTAGACGTTTGTATGGATTGGCATCCTGGAGATGAGATTGAAGCTGTTACTCAAAGTAGTAAAGCCTTAGTTGATTTTAGAGTGAAATTTTATGGAAGTTCTTCGCACGCTTCTTCTGATCCATGGAATGGGAAAAGCGCGGTAGATGCTATGGAGTTGTTTACAACTGGATTGAACTACTACAGAGAACACATCAAACCAACTGCCCGTATTCATTACGATATTGAAAAAGCAGGGGATGTAGTAAATGTAGTTCCAGACTATGCTCAGATTTGGACTCGTTTGCGTGAAAACGACCGACCCAACGTAGATATTTTATACGAACGTGCAAAAAAAATTGCAGAAGGTGCAGCATTAATGGCTGGGGTTCGTCATGAGATTCAATTGATATCTGGAATTTATGAAATCCAAGTCAACCGAACAGGAGCTGAGGTGATGCAGCGTAATCTGGAGACTTTAGGACCAATTACCTACACTGACGACGAAGTGCAGTATGCCAATACTATTTTAAAAGAAACCGGAAAACCACTAAAAGGTCTTGATGGATTAGTACATCCGTTGCGTCCCTCGCTTCCTGCCCAAGGAGGTTCTACTGATGTGGGCGACGTAAGTCAACTGGTTCCTACGATTCGAATGAGCGCAACGGTCGCTTCTAAAGGAGGCCCTTGGCATTCTTGGGCGGTAGTTGCTTGTACAGGAATGTCTATTGGCCACAAAGGAATGTTGTACGCTTCAAAAGCTTTAGGGATGACCATGGTCGATTTATTTACAAACTCAAAATTAGTGGAGCAAGTAAAAGAAGACTTTAAAAACAACAGAACCAATCCTTCGTATGAACCCAGAATACCAGCTGGTCCGCCACAATTAAACTAATTAGTCCGATGAAGAAAATTATATCTCTATTTCTGTTTCTGCCGCTTTTGGCTCTGGGTCAGCAAGTCCTTTCCCTTAAAGAGCGAGCTCTGTTAATTGACGAAATTCAAAAAGATCGTTTCGACAATTTATTACCTAAGTTGATGGAAGATACCGGAATTGACCTTTGGGTTTTGATCACCCGTGAGTACAATGAAGATCCTGTTGTTAAAACATTGTTACCTCCAACTTGGCTCAACGCTCGGCGTCAAACGATCCTCGTTTTTTCGAAGAATAAAGATTCGGAAGGCATAACTTCTGCAGCGATTACTCGCTATCCTTTTGGGAAGCTGATTCCCTCCATATGGAATAAGGAGAAGCAACCCAATCAGTGGCAGGCGTTGGCTGATTACATCGTTTCAAAAAATCCAAAAAACATTGGAATCAACACCTCTAAGTTCTTTGCTTTAGCCGATGGTTTAGTCAAAACAGACTATGATGCACTGATGCAGGTTTTACCCGTAGACTATAAAAGTAAAGTGGTTTCTGCCGAACAACTTGCAATTGGTTGGATCGAAACACGAACAGCCAAAGAGATGGTGCTTTATGAAGACCTTGTAGCAATAACCCATCAGATTATAGCCGAAGCCTTTTCATCGAAAGTAATAACACCAGGTGAAACAACTACCGATGACGTGGTATGGTGGCTGCGAGAGAAAGTTTTAAGCCTTGGTTTGGATACTTGGTTTCACCCTACGGTTGATGTACAGCGTGCCAACGAAAGTGATTTATATGCCTTCGACAGCAAATCTAAATTTGACATCATACAGCCAGGGGATTTGGTACATTGTGATTTTGGGATTAGCTATTTATCGCTCAATACCGATTGCCAAGAGCTCGCCTATGTTTTGAAGCCTGGTGAAAAACAAGCCCCAGATTTTTTAGTTGATGCATTGGCACAAGGGAATCGAGTACAAGATATTTTTACAAATAATTTCAAAGCTGGAGTTTCAGGAAATGTGATTTTAAAAAAATCATTGGAAGCGGGACGAGCAGAAGGGCTTCGACCACAGATATATACCCACCCTTTGGGAACCTATGGGCATTCTGCTGGAACAACGCTTGGTATGTGGGATTCGCAGAACGGAGTAGCTGTAAATGGAGATTACCCCTTGCACCTAAATACTGCTTACGCCATTGAATTGAATACGAGTGTCTACGTTGCTGAATGGAAGAAAGACATCCGAATAATGTTGGAGGAGGCTGGTTTTTTTGGCTCAGATGGGTTCCGTTACATCAACAAGAGACAAGAAAAATTACTTTTAATTGGTAATTAAAAAAGAATTGTGCTTTCAGTAGCGTCTTATGGAAAAAGTATTGAATTATTACTTACTTTTGTCCCGCAGGGCTTCACACCCTGGCGTCATTAAAAGGGTAGTTGGGCTATGGTTGGCTTTTTCTATCCTTTTTTTCTTTATTAACAAATGGATTCATGTCTACAAATAAATTACACCTCCGCATAGCATCACTTTTTGAATTACAAAAAAAAGGGGTATCGCTGAACTTAGATCAGGAGTTTTTGATTGCAGCAGTTCTCGATAATCAAGATGAAAAGCTCGCTGAGATTAGCAAAAAAGCCTATGCCTTGGCCGATGGCTTTACCTTTAAGATACTGACGTATACTTGGGATTATCTCCGAGATTCTCTTGGGAAAGGGTATGATACTGCATTTTCTACTCGGGTAGAGGATATGATTATTGATCGCTTCGACGGAGATTACGAAATGGCCTATCTTGCTAAAGAAGAGGTAGAGGACGAAATGGATATTCAAATCAATAATCAATCGGGAGTGTTGTATGATGCATATAAAAAAGAATTGGTTAAAATTTTAACTCATTATTTCAATCAACCCGACTAAAATCAACCTGATTCATGAACAATTCAAAAGGAATTACAGGAAAAGCAGTCAAGAAAATTTTAAAGCAAGAAGCGTTTTTTATCAACGAAATGCCCATTGCCGTTTTTGAGCATGACGATTATGGATCTATTGTTCGTGGTCTAAACATCAAAGAGAATAAACCTGATCATGTTTTCTTGGAGCTTCCAGCTCCGGAAGAAGAAATACTTCGTTTTCTTAAAACGCACTACCACAATCAGTTGAACGACGCTTCAAAAAAGAAGAAAAAAACCCCTAAACAGCTGAAAATTAAACCGCAAGAACGAAAAGCAATAGATGCTGAACGTCTAAAGGAAGAGCGCCATAAGAATAAGTACCACAGTAAGAAGGTTAGAAAGAAGTTTTAGAAATTATTAAAAAACTGCTGTAATGGTACTTGTGATTGTATTGAAAACCAGTTGGTCTCCAACTTTTTTTCCAAGAAGTAAGGATCCCATTGGGCTTTGAGGTGAAATGCAATGAAATAGGTTCGATTTAATGGTGCAACTATCGGTTGCTATCGCAATATAATAGTTTGCTTTGTTTGTTTGGACAGCCGATCCAAAGCGAACTATTCCAGAACTTTTATAGTGTTTCAATTGGTATAGAACCTCTTGATTTTTTTCAATTTTTTTGATTTGTTCCCCAAGTTTTTCTCGCTCCAACTGAATCATTGCTCGTCCAGTTTCATGTTTATCTCCAGCACTACTTTTACTTTCAGATTCCAATGCTAGTAGCATTTCAGCTTTACGGGTTTCGAGAACCGCTAAGGTGTCAGCTAATTGTTTTGTACAATGATTGTAGAGTGATTTTAGAGGCATATATGGGTGTTGATGACTTATGTCATTTCCCCTTCACCGTTCAGAATCCATGCAAAGTTGATCTGTGGATAAGCCTTGTCAATTTGATAAGCTAATTTAGCAGAAATATTATTACGCCCACTCAAGATCGCATTAATTTGATTTGAATTAGTAAAGCCGAGAGACTTACTGAATTCAAGTTTTGATTTTTGTGTAACATCCAAAAGGGTTGAAATGCGTTGAGCACATTCAATGTTAGTAGGGGATTTAGTTTCTTTATCGAATTTATGGAAAAAATTAATGATGGATATGTCATGGATTTTAAGAATTCGATCCAGGCTTTTAAGAGTAAAGTTAGTCCCTTTCTCCATTTTAAAATATTGTATTTTGCTCAGCTTGTTTTTCTCAGCAAAAACCTCATAGCTTGAAAATCCAGCTAAAAGCCTCATGCGTTTAAGCTCGACTCCAATCTTTCGATGAAGTTCATTTAATTCAACACCCATAATAGTTAATAAATTATAATTATAGTAAGTAATATATTTTTAGCTATCAATAATAGTATATTTAAATATAATTATTTGTATATTTAAATCGTGATTTAATTAATAGATAAATAACAATGAATAAACATACAACAAATTTGTCGTATGTGTTTCAAAAAGAAATTAAATAATGGAAGATGGTAAGCAAGCGTATTTTATCGATGACTTCTCTTCAGAAGAAATAAAATATAAAGCGACAATAGCCATTTCTGTTCTTGAAGATTATGTCTTGATGATTGATGTGTGTAATCAGGTCAACAAACTGATTAATATATCGAATGCCCAGAAAGATGCCTTCTGGAGTGTCGAGAATGAAATTAACGGAATTCAGACCCTATTTCATGTTTACGGAATAGAGCGGCTAGATCATCAAGAAATTTTAGAAGATAGTGCGTATACTATTGCTGTAAATACCATGGGTGATGATAAAAACGAGCGTGCTTTGAAAATTAAAGCTGCTTTTTTCGAAAAATTAGTATCCCTTAAAGCGGATTTGTAAGAGAGGTCAATGCTCAATGAAATCAATTTTTTCAACTATTGTGTATAATTAACAATTCTAGGTAGTGTTATAGGTAACTGTAGTTTTTATGGCGATTGTTCTCGACCTTATTTTGTTTTTTGACTGTACTTCAATTGCATCTAATTTTCCTTGAATTTTTTTCAATAAAAACTGATCAAAATAGGGGTCATTGTTCCACCAAAACAATTCTTCAATATATTCGAATTTTTCTACCCCTTTGTTGCTGCTTATTGCATCTATATGAATATAATTATCATCTTCAAAATAGGTTAAATTCAATTGCTCATAACCATATTCTGAGAACACCGCTTCAATTCGGGAGTGTCGTTCTGTATTTGTAATTGTTTTACTGTACTTAGCTGAGGTCTTGTTTTGTGGCGGTTTAGATTCTTGTTGGTTGCAAGAGAAGCACATAGTTAAAAAAATAAGAGCGATTTTTTTCATAATACTAATTTAATAAAAATTTGCAGCATACATAGGGTTTGTTTTAGTGCCCGCTTATTTTAAGCTTTATACAAAGTATCCAATGGAAATAGATCTCAAATAAAAATAAAGGCCTAATTTAGTGATGATAGTGCCCCATTGTATTAAATAAACTAAATAGTTATGGGTCAATCATACGACTACATCATCATCGGAGCTGGATCTGCTGGCTGTGTCCTGGCAAATCGATTGTCAGAAAACCCAAAGAACAGTGTACTGTTGCTAGAAGCAGGAGGACCAGACACCAACCTGAATATTCATATTCCTGGAGCCTATTTGAAGGTTCACAAGAGCAAGGAAGATTGGGGTTTTTGGACCGAAGAACAAGCTGAGGTTTTGAATCGAAAAATCTATTTACCTAGGGGTAAAACCCTTGGTGGTTGTAGTTCTACCAATGCCATGGCTTATGTGCGAGGCAATGCTGCTGATTTTGATGGCTGGGCAGCACTTGGGAACTCTGGATGGAGTTTTGAAGAGGTGTTACCCTATTTCAAGCGTTCAGAGAACCATGCCCAAGTAGATGCGATGGATCAAAACTATCATGGGAGTTCAGGAGAATTGGGTGTAACCTTACCAACCCAATTCAAAACCCCTTTTGTATCTGATTTTATTGCTGCATGTACAGCGGTTGGGATCCCTGCAACAACCGATTATAATGGAGTAAAGCAAGAAGGGGTGTCTGTTGTTCAAAGCACAATCCAAGATGGGAAACGTGCGAGTGGTGCAACTGCTTTTTTAAAACCCATTTTAAAACGTTCCAACCTAACTACCATTACATATGCTCAGGTTGATCAACTGATTTTAGAAGAAAAAAAAACGGTAGGAGTGCAATTCACCAAAAACAAAAAAGTAGTACAAGTAAATGCGCAAAAAGAAGTTATTCTCTCCGCAGGAGCTTTTCAATCGCCTCAGCTATTAATGCTCTCTGGAATTGGTGATGCCGTTGAATTGAAAGAGCACGGAATCGACTGCCAGCATGAATTGAAAGGAGTTGGAAAAAATCTTCAAGATCATTTGTTTTTCCCCATCTGTGAGCAAGCAAAAACGCAGGAGGGAATCAATCATAATATTGCACCCATGCAGCAGCTCAAAGCAGCTTGGAATTATTTTGTTCATAAAAGAGGCGTTTTCAATAATGGCCCTTTAGAGGGTATGGCCTTTTTTGATCTTGATCAGAAAGGTGGAAAAGTAAATTTTCAACTCCATTTTTCACCCATGTGGTTGGGGAAAGAATATGGATATGATGCCTATGATATGAATAGCTTTCCACGTTCAGACGGCTTTACCATTTTCCCTACGCTTTTGCATCCAAAAAGTCGGGGTACCGTTAGCCTTTCATCTGCCGATCCAAAAGCAGCTCCTATAATCCAACCCAACTTTTTGAAAGAGAAAGAGGATTTGGAACAGTTGGTTAAAGGAGGGAAATTGGTTTTTAAAATAATGGAGCAACAAGCACTAAAAAAACGCAGTCTAGCTAATGGTATTCCATTGAACAGGAGCTCAGAAGATGCTCTTGTTGATCACATCAAACAAACGGTAGAGACAGTGTATCATCCAGTCGGGACCTGTAAAATGGGGAATGATCCTATGGCCGTTGTAGATTCTAGGCTGAAAGTGCACGGAATTGAAAACCTTCGGGTTGTAGACGCGTCGATCATGCCGAAGATTGTTTCTGGAAACACAAACGCTTCGGTGTATATGATTGCAGAAAAAGCAGCAGATATGATTTTAAATTCTACTCGATAACCCCTCTAATAGAATCATTGCTATACTGCGTATGTGCCAGAATCTTTAGCCGATTTCATTACAAAAACACTGTGAATGGTTGCTATATCGTCAACCACGGATAGTTTTTCTGTAATGAATTTATGAAACCCAATAATGTTGCCTGCAACTACTTTTAGTAAAAAGTCAAAATTGCCAGAAACATGATGACATTCCATTATTTCAGCATAAGAATTCATTTTCACTTCAAACTGATCAAGTGTTGCTTTTTGATGCTTCGATAGGGTGATCTGGCAGTATGCGATAACTTCTTTTTCTATTTTGAATCGATCCAAAACGGCTACATATGATTTGATAACACCAGTGCGTTCCAACTTTTTAATTCGCTCGTAAGTTGGTGTAACGCTTAAGCCAATTTTAGCCGCTATTTGTTTTGTGTTTTGTTTTGCATTTTCTTGAAGTTGCATCAAAATTTTACTGTCGAATTGGTCCATAATTAAGTTTATTTATCTGGAAGTTGACTCAGCACTTAGTCGATACAGGTATTTTGTTCTGTATATGAAGTGAAAATAGATTAATTAAT
>CBFHHG010000023.1:0-21827 GCA_965655585.1 Candidatus Arcticimaribacter sp.
AGTTCCAAGAACTAAAGTTAATTTAACTAACAGTTTAACATCTGGCAAATATAATATTTTCCTAAGAAATGTGTACTTCGGTGAAGTAACAGAAGCGACTAATAATGTTGACAGACAACAAGTTTTTAGTTCTAAAGTAGTAACAGATTTGTCTGTTGGCTATAAAGCTAATGATGATATAACCTTCACAATTGGAGCAAATAATTTATTGGATATCTTCCCAGACAGAGCTGCTCAAGACTTAGAGGCCAATACTCCTGGAGATCAAAATAACAGAAGTGGTGGTCGTTTCGACTGGTCAAGAAGAGCACAACAATTTGGAATTGGTGGAAGATTTTTATTTGCTAGAGTAAGTATTAATTTAAATTAAGACCATTCTGACAGCAGATGTTTATTTATCTCAAAAAAATGCTCCTTGAAATATATTTTTCAAGGAGCATTTTTTAACAAAGTGATCTAAATACAAAGACAATTGCTAAGAACTTAGTATTAGAAGGTGCTTACCATTAAATCTTATTAAACGAAAATAGCATAACTATTCAGAATATGTTGAACCAATAAAAGGCATACTACAATTACGTTTCTTAAACAGTTAAGATAACTATATACTGCTCTAAAGTACCATTAAATATGTCTGTATGAATTAACTCCATTTTCCGTTTTCATTACATTAAACTTACTTAAAGAGAAAATATAACACAAAGGATATCTCAATAGAGCAACCTAGTTCACATGAGCTAATCTGTTAAAACATCCACTTTAATCAAAAAAAAATCACGACTTATGGGTCGTGATTTTTTATGTTCAGTAAAAGATTATAACTTATTCTTTTAAAGCCTTTTTATTTTGTGTGTCATACATTACGGGAGTAGCAATGAATACAGAACTGTAGGTTCCTACAACAACTCCAATGATCAAGGCAAACATAAAGCCTCGGATAGATTCGCCACCGAAAATAAAGATGGCTAATAATACCAATAAGGTAGTCAATGAGGTATTCAATGTTCTACTCAATGTGCTGTTTAAGGCAGCATTAACTGTTGTATCCAATTCCCATTTCGTATGTTCATTTGTAAATTCTCGTATGCGGTCAAAAACAACTACCGTATCATTCAGCGAATAACCAATTACCGTCAAAATGGCGGCAATAAATGCTTGATTTATCTCCATGCTAAAAGGCATGATAGAATAGGTAAGAGAGAATATACCCAATACGATTAATACATCGTGGAAAACGGCTGCTACCGCTCCCAAAGAGAACTGCCACTTACGGAAACGCAATAGAATATAAAGGAATACTACGATCAAAGAACCAAAAACGGCTAAGTACGAGTTTTTCTTAATATCATCGGCAATCGTTGGACCTACCTTGATAGAAGACATAATTCCAACGGTCTTAGAATCCGAACCGTTTACAAATTCGTCATAACTAATTCCAGCTGGAAGATAAGCCTGAAGACCTGCATAGAGTTTTTCGTAGATTTCTACATCAATTGCAGTTCCTTCCTCATCTACTTTATATTTGGTGGTAATTTTCAACTGGTTGTCGTCCCCAAAAGTTTTAGCTTCTACACTTCCAAAAGCACCTACAAGAACGCTTTCAACTTCAGTTGGATTTACTATTTTATCGAAACGAACAGTGTACGATCGACCTCCAACAAAATCAACTCCTTGATTTAAGCCATTAAGTGTTAAAGAAACAAGGCTTGCTACAATTAAAACTCCAGATACGATATAGGCTGTTTTTCTTTTTCCTAGGAAGGTGATGGCCATGTTCTGGAACAATCCTTTAGTTGAAGCGGTTGCAAATGAAACTAGTTTTCCTTTTACCGAACGTGAGTCGATTAAGAGTCTAGTAATGAAGATCGCCGTAAATAACGAAGTAGCAATACCAATCAATAAGGTCGTTGCAAATCCTTTAATAGGACCCGTTCCAAAAACAAATAAAATTAAGGCCGTTAGACCAGTGGTTATATTGGCATCCAAAATAGAGGACAATGCATTATCAAACCCATCAGCAACTGCTTTCAATTGTCCTTTTCCTTTCTTCAGTTCCTCTCGAATTCGTTCAAAGATCAATACGTTTGCATCTACCGATATACCAATTGTCAACACAATCCCTGCAATTCCAGGTAAGGTTAATACAGCACCTAGACCGGCTAGGATTCCAAAGATGAGTAAGATGTTCAATACTAAGGCAACATCAGCAAATATACCGGATGAACCGTAGTAGAAAATCATCCAAAGCAATACGATGAGCAAGGCAATTCCAAAAGAATAAATTCCACTCTGAATCGCTTCTTTTCCTAAGGAAGGTCCAACAATTTCAGATTGTATGATGTCCGCTGAAGCTGGGAGTTTACCCGCACGTAAAACATTGGCTAAATCAATTGCTTCATTCAAGGTGAAACTTCCAGAAATCTCTGAACGTCCACCTGATATTGCACCCTTAGAAACTCCGGGAGCGGAATACACCGTATTATCAAGAACGATGGCAATATTACTTGCTTCTTTCGATGCTTTCCCTGTCATAGTCTCCCAAATACGAGCCCCTTTAGAATCCATTTGCATGGATACCGAAGGCTGCCCAACTTGATCGTACGATTGTAAAGCATCTACAATAACCCCACCGCTTAGAGGAGGAACTCCTTCTCGATTTGATTTTAAAATATATAAGTCAACTATTTCAGACCCTTCTAGTTCTTTTCCCCAAGCAAATTCCACATAACGAAATTGCTGTGGCAATAATCTGCGAACTTCTGGAAGGTCTAAATACGCCATTACAGTATTTCTGTCTTTTTTGGCAAATTGAGCTAAAACAGGGCCCCCTTGGTATCCATATCCTTTAACTAAGTCTAAAAGAGGATTCCCAGCAGCAATAGTAGCCGAATCTTTGGCTTCAACATCCGCTAATAAATCGTCAATAGCAGAAGCTTCTGTCTCTACATCATTTTCTTTTACACCTTTTTCAATCAATAAATTATTGGCAGCATAAAGGAAGTTTACGAACTGATCGTTTTTATAAGTTTCCCAAAACTCAAGTTGTGCTGTACTTTGAAGTAAATTCTTGACACGTTCTACATCTCGAGCACCAGGAAGTTCAACTAAGATTCTTCCAGAAGTACCTAAACGTTGAATGTTGGGTTGTGTTACTCCAAATTTATCGATACGTTTTCTTAGTACTTCAAAAGCCGAAACGATAGACTCATCAATTTTACGAAGAATGATTGGACGAACTTGATCGTCAGTCATTTCAAAATTGATGACATCACTTAAAGTTCTGTTTGCAAAAATCTCAGGGTTCGCTAAAGTAGTTTCACCTTTAATCGCATCAAAAGCAGCAAAGAAAGACTCAACATAAGGTTCATCAGTGCTTTTCTGAAGCAGGTCAGCATCGTCAAGAGCTTGATTGAAGGTCGGGTTTTTGGTGTAATCCGCTAATCCTTTCAAGATATCTTTAACTGAAATTTGAAGAATCACGTTGATCCCTCCTTTCAGGTCAAGACCTTTGTTTAATTCTTTTCCTTTGGCGTCGTTATAGGATGTGAAACCATATAATGGTAAATTTCCAATTGAATCAAGATAATTCGTTTCGATTTGTTCTCTGAGAGCAACATAGTCGGTTTGGTCTTCTGAAACTCTAGTAATAGCGTAAGAAGAAGCTTTGTCTTCTTGGCTACTTGAAATGAAAGTAAAAGAAAGTTGGTAGATGCTAACGATTCCAAAAAGGATCCCGAAAACTTTTATTAGTCCATTATTCTGCATTAGTTTGATTTTTAAGCGTGTTAAAGGCGAGCAAATATAAAATATAAGCTAAGATTTAACAACTTTATAGGATGGTTTTGTGTACAAAAAAACCGCCAGAGGGGCGGTTTCTTGAGATTTTTGATAAAATGCTATACGTTACTAGACAAAGCGTTGTTCATTGCTCGAACAGCAAGGGCGCTTTTCTTGAATTTTTCTTGTTCGCTTGCGTCAAGTTGAATATCCAAAATTTGTTCAACACCACCTTTTCCGATGATACAGGGAACGCCAATACAGATATCGCTTTCGCCGTATTCTCCTTCGAGATATACAGAACAGGGAATCATGCGTTTTTGATCATTGATGATACTGTCAACTAAGTAAGCAACGGATGCTCCCGGCGCATACCAAGCAGACGTTCCCAGAAGCTTGGTTAATGTTGCACCACCAACCATAGTAGCCGCAGCAACCTCTTCAAGTGCTTCAGCAGATAAATGATTGCTCACTGGGGTACCGTTATAACTGGCCAAACGGGTTAGAGGAATCATGGTAGTATCTCCGTGACCACCGATAACCATTCCTTGGATGTCGTTAGCAGGCTTGTCTAGTGCTTTTGACAAGTACGTTTTGAAACGAGAGCTATCTAAAGCGCCGCCCATCCCAATAATTCTATTTTTAGGAAGACCTGTAGCTTTAAGTGCTAAGTAGGTCATCGTATCCATCGGATTAGAAACTACAACGATGATTGCATCCGGAGAGTGTGCTAGTATACTTTCTGCTACTGATTTTACTATTCCTGCATTGATACCGATCAGTTCTTCGCGCGTCATCCCGGGTTTTCTTGGGATTCCAGAGGTGATCACAACAACATCGCTATCTGCAGTTTGAGTATAATCGTTGGTTACCCCCGTAATTCGAGTATTGAATCCTAAGGTAGTTGCAGTTTGAGTTAGATCCAATGCCTTCCCTTCTGCAAACCCTTCTTTGATGTCCAATAAAACAACCTCGCTAGCTATTCTTTTAATGGCAATGTACTCGGCACATGAGGCTCCTACATTCCCAGCTCCTACTACGGTTACTTTCATAATTTATGTGAATTTTAGTTTTTAATAAAAAATTTATACTGCTATATTAAGCGTCAATATTTGCGTAAATCGCGTTTTTCTCTATGAATTCTCTTCTTGGAGGGACTTCATCCCCCATCAGCATAGAGAAGACTCTATCGGCTTCACCACCGTTATCAATTGTAACCTGGCGTAAGGTTCTGAATTCTGGATTCATGGTAGTGTCCCACAATTGCTCAGCATTCATTTCTCCAAGTCCCTTATAACGTTGTACAGAAGTTCCTTGCCCAAACTTCTCCATTAGGGTTTCGCGTTCTTGATCGTTCCAAGCATACTGCTTCTTAGCTCCTTTTTTAACTAAAAACAAAGGAGGTGTAGCAATGTATACATAGCCCGATTCGACTAGTTCACGCATATAACGGAAAAAGAAGGTTAGAATTAAGGTAGAAATATGACTCCCATCGACGTCGGCATCACACATGATGACTACTTTGTGATAACGGAGTTTTGTGAGGTTTAGGGCTTTACTATCTTCTTCAGTACCAATGGTTACACCAAGTGCTGTATAGATGTTTCGAATTTCTTCGTTTTCAAAAACCTTGTGTTGCATGGCTTTTTCAACATTCAAAATCTTTCCTCGTAAAGGTAAGATGGCTTGAAAATTACGATCTCTTCCTTGTTTTGCAGTTCCACCTGCCGAATCTCCCTCAACCAAGAATACTTCGCATACAGCTGGATCTTGTTCAGAACAATCCGAAAGTTTTCCCGGAAGGCCACCACCACTCATTACGGTTTTACGCTGGACCATTTCACGAGCCTTTCGAGCAGCATGACGGGCTTGAGCAGCTAAAATTACTTTTTGAACAATGATTTTAGCATCGTTAGGATGTTCTTCTAAGTAGTTCTCCAACATTTCAGAAACTGCTTGAGAAACTGCAGAAGTTACCTCTCTATTTCCTAACTTGGTTTTGGTTTGTCCTTCAAACTGAGGTTCGGCTACCTTTACAGAAATAATAGCGGTTAATCCTTCACGGAAATCGTCACCACTGATCTCAAATTTTAATTTATCCAATAAACCAGAACCATCTGCATATTTCTTGAGTGTAGAGGTCAATCCTCTTCTAAAACCAGCAAGATGAGTCCCACCTTCGTGCGTGTTGATGTTGTTTACGTAAGAATGTAAATTTTCAGAATAAGAAGTGTTA
Source organism: Candidatus Arcticimaribacter sp. (assembly GCA_965655585.1). Classification (GTDB taxonomy): domain Bacteria; phylum Bacteroidota; class Bacteroidia; order Flavobacteriales; family Flavobacteriaceae; genus Arcticimaribacter. The sequence goes on from CBFHHG010000023.1 coordinate 6,014, forward strand.
TAAATCATGGCAACCTCAACGGGTGTACCGTTTTTCTCTCCTTCAATTGAAATTACATCTTGAATGATTGACTCCCGAGAGGAATCCAAAAAGCGGATGAATTCTTTGAGGCCTTCTTTAGAATGGAAAACTTCACTTACAAATGCTCCTTTGTCATCTTTATTTCTTCGGTCTTCGAGTTTGATGGTGATCCCCTTATTTAGATAAGAAAGTTCCCGCATTCTACTAGCCAAGGTATCGTAATTGTATTCTAAAACTTGTTGGAATATCTGAGGATCTGGCTTAAAGGTGACCGTTGTACCTCTTTTGTCAGTTGTGCCAATTTCTTTAACAGGAGCTTGAGGTTTTCCTCTTTCGTATACCTGTTCATAGACTTTTCCTTCTAAGTATACTGTAGCTGTTAAAACTTCAGAGAGTGCATTCACACAAGAAACTCCTACCCCGTGTAAACCTCCAGAAACCTTGTAAGAATCTTTATCGAATTTACCTCCAGCACCAATTTTTGTCATCACAACTTCTAAGGCAGAAACGCCTTCTTTTTTGTGCATACCTATTGGAATACCCCGTCCGTTATCCTCGGTGGTGATCGAATTATCTTCGTTAATGATCACTGAAATCGTATCACAATGCCCCGCGAGGGCTTCGTCAATAGAGTTGTCGACTACTTCATAAACTAAATGATGTAATCCTCGAACGCCTACATCTCCGATATACATTGATGGGCGCATTCTGACATGTTCCATACCCTCTAGGGCCTGGATACTATCAGCTGAATATTGTTGTTTTTTAGGTTCTTCGCTCATTGTTTTTTTTAGTTGAGAATCCGGAGATTCTGAGTACTTTCAAATATACGAAAACAGCCTTGTTTCGACCAATAAAACCAACCTCAAACCCTTGAAGTTATTAACATTTTGTGTGAAAAAGGCAGGATTAATGAAAAACAAAAAACCCTTGAAAAATCCAAGGGTTTTTAGGTAATGTTTTTCTCTTTATTAATAGGCTTCGTCGTGAACCTGAGATACGGCTCTTCCACTCGGGTCATTCATGTTTTTAAAGGCTTCGTCCCACTCCAAAGCTATGGGAGTGCTACAGGCTACGGAAGGCACCGAGGGCACACACAAAGCTGCTGTATCGCTTGGGTAATGCTCTTCAAAAATAGAACGATAATAAAATTCTTCTTTGTTTTGAGGGGTTTGGATTGGGAATCTGTGATGTGCGTTTTTCATTTGCTCATCACTTACGTTATCTTCTACTACTTCTTTCAAAGTATCGATCCAGTCATATCCAACCCCGTCAGAAAACTGCTCTTTTTGTCTCCAGGCTACACTTTCTGGCAAGTACTGCTCAAATGCCTTACGAATAACCCATTTCTCCATACGATCTGAGGTAATCATTTTATCAGACGGATTGATCCGCATTGCTACATCCATAAATTCTTTGTCCAGAAAAGGAACACGTCCTTCTATACCCCAGGCTGCTAAAGATTTATTTGCTCGTAAGCAGTCGTATTGGTGGAGTTTATCTAATTTTCTAACCGTTTCTTCATGGAAATCTTTTGGAGTGGGCGCTTTATGGAAATATAAATACCCTCCAAACAACTCATCAGCTCCTTCTCCCGAAAGAACCATTTTAATTCCCAAAGCTTTAATCGCTCGAGCCAACAAATACATGGGTGTAGATGCTCTTATTGTAGTAATATCGTAGGTTTCTAAATGATATACGACATCGCGTATCGCATCTAAACCTTCCTGAATTGTGAATTTCACCTCGTGATGTACAGTATCAATATGCTCAGCTACTTTAGCTGCAGCTGCCAAATCAGGAGATCCCTCAAGTCCAACCGCAAAAGAATGCAATTGTGGCCACCATGCTGCCTGATCGTCATCTGCTTCGATGCGCTTAGCAGCGTATAGTTTTGCCAAAGCCGAAGTCACAGAAGAATCCAAGCCTCCCGACAGTAAAACCCCATAAGGAACGTCACTCATCAACTGACGGCGAACTGCGGCCGCAAGAGAATCGTGTAAATCGTCAATACTTGTTTCGTTATCCTTTACAGCATCAAATTCCATCCAATCTCTAGAATACCATTGCACAGGAGTTTTGGTCTCACTTGTCATGTAGTGTCCTGGAGGAAATAATTCGATTTTAGAACAAACCCCTTCTAATGCCTTCAATTCGGAGGCAACATAAAAGGTCCCGTTTTGATCCCAGCCCATATACAACGGAATAATTCCCATATGATCGCGGGCAATAAAATATTCATCTTTGAGTGTATCGTATAAAGCAAAGCCAAAGATACCATTCATCTCATCGATGAAATCGGGTCCTTTCTCTTGATAAAGCGCTAAAATGATTTCACAATCCGATGCTGTTTGAAAATCATACTTCCCTTCTAGTTGTGCTCGTAATTCTTTGTGATTGTATATCTCTCCATTTGCAGCAAGGACAAAGCGTCCGTCGGAACTAAGCAGGGGCTGTTTTCCTGAAGTTGGATCTACAATCGCCAAACGCTCATGCGCCATAACGCTAGTGTCATTTGAAAAAACGCCACTCCAATCCGGACCTCGATGCCGAATACTTTTGGACATATCCAATACCTGTGAACGTATTTTATTTGAAGATTGTTTCAATTCGAAAGCGCAAACTATACCACACATAATTATTATTTTTAAGCAAATATAGCTTTAAAATTATCTTAATAAACTTAAATGGCTTATTTGATTTAAATTTTAAGCAAAAAATAGAATATCGATATAATATTTAAAAAAATACAGTTCGTTTCAAAAGAAAAAACAAACAATCTTAATCAGTACAACTAATTGGATGCGCGATAAACCATGTCTCCATTAACAATTGTGGCGATAACTTCGACCTGGGGTACTTTGTGAATATCTAGATTCATAATATCCTGTTTTAAGATTACCAGGTCTGCAAGTTTTCCTACTTCAATGCTGCCTTTAATTTCTTCTTCAAAATTAGCATATGCTGCCCATATGGTCATTCCCTTTAAAGCTTCTGTACGAGAAAGCGCATCACCCATCTGAAATCCTCCCTCAGGGAGTTGATCCTCCGTAGTTCGAGCTACTGCAGCGTAAAAAGTTTTTAGAGGACTAACGTGCTCTACTGGGAAATCTGTTCCTAAGGCAACCTTACCAGACCAATCGAGGAGGCTCTTGTATGCATAGGCGCCCTGCATTCGTTCTTCCCCTAAACGCTCATCCGCCCAAAACATATCACTAGTGGCATGAGTTGGCTGAATTGAAGGGATTATCTTACTTCCAAAAAACTCACGATCTTCTAAAGAAACAATTTGTGCGTGCTCAATTCTCCAACGAGGATCTGCATCTATTGTCAATGCTTTTTTATAAGCGCTCAATACTTCAAAGTTTGCCGCATCTCCGATGGCGTGGGTATTCATCTGAAAACCTTTTTTTACCAATACATTTGCAAGTGCTTCGATTTGATCAACTGGAGTAACAAAGGACCCGTGATTTCCAGGAGCATCTGAATATTCTTTTTTCAAGGCCGCTCCTCTACTTCCAAGCGCACCATCCGCATATACTTTTACAGAGCGTATATTCAATCGCTCTGTTTGAGTGGGCCCTTGTTCTAAATAGTGAGCTAAATTTTCAGGAGTATTACTAATCATCCCATAAACTCGGATGTCTAAAACGCCCTCTTGATGTAAACTCTCGATCAACTCTAGCTGCTCTTTGTCAAGACCAGCATCATCGACCGTAGTTAAACCGTTTTGAAATGCAATGTCTTGAGCTGCTAATAAAGCAGCGGTTTGTTGTTTTTTCGTGGGCTTTGGTAGTGCTGCATAAACCAGATCCATCGCATTATCTATCAATACGCCTGTCAGTTGGCCCTCGGAGCGAACGTATACTCCTCCATCCACCGTAGTAGTTGAGTCAATACCTGCCAAATCTAATGTTGCTTGATTTACCAAAAGCGCATGTCCATCGACACGCTTTAAAGCAATTAATTGATTTGGAAAACGTTGATCTAATATGTCTTTTGTAGGATATTCTTTTACTTCCCAAGAGTTTTGATCCCAACCTTGACCTAAAACGGGGGTGTCGGGATGCGAATCTATATATTGGGCAACCTTTTCTACCACCTCTTCAAAACTCTTTGTGCCACTCAAGTCCAATTGCTCTTGCAGTAATCCGAAATTATAAAAATGGCAATGCGCGTCAATAAATCCTGGATACACCGGAAATCCATTAAGATCGACTACACTTCTAGCGTTGTATTGATTCAATAAATCTTGATCACCAACAGCTATAAATTTACCATCTTTAACAACTACTGCGGTTGCAGTGTCGAAGTTGCTGTTGACCGTATATATTGATGCATTATGTATGATCAAATCCGCATCATATGAGCTGCACGATATGAATAAAAGAAAACAAAAAATAAGGGAATAAGGGATTCTCATTTGTAATAATTTTAATAAATAAAAACAAATGTAAGCTAAAATGACAGTAACTAGCAGAAGGCCGTTTTATATATTCTCAAACAATTCTTTGATCTCGACATTCAAAGCGGTAGCTACTTTGTACAAAGTCTTAATGGTTGGGTTTGTTCTTCCAGCTTCTATACGCTGAAGGGCACTTTCTTCCATACCAGCAGTCGATGCTAAGGCAGCTTGAGTTAGCTTTAGTTTTTTTCTTAAAGTGCAAATTTGTTTACCTACGGCCACCTGGGGTATCACTCCATCATCATTCATCATATGCAATCTATTAAAATATAGAAAAATAACGCAATAAAAATAATTGTAATTTTCTAGAAAGAACACATCAAATATGTTTAATCACCTGTTCACAATATTTTATTGTGAATTTAACTAAAATATACAAGGCTTGGACTAAACAAAAGGGTTTTGTTTCACAACCCAATGATCGTTTTAAAGATTTAAGTCAAAATTATAACGGATTCCAGAAAGAAACCTGGTGCCGTAGACTTGATAGTTTGCCCATTGAAATTGGGGGGCATCAAAAATATTTTCACTTTTAACGTAAAATTCCCATCGATCACTCAACTGATAGCTGATGCGTATTTCTGCGTCAACAAAAGATGGGAGGTCGACAACTGTTTCACTTGCACGATCCAGTGGCTGATTGATGAAATAATTCCGAAAGGAGTGTTTCCTGACGCCCCAAAAAATCGCATTCGATTGCACAAATAACTTTTGTGCTATTTTGATGTTGGCTTTGAATTCGAACTGAAGCTCCGGTAAATTCCAAGCTTCATCTAAAACGGTATAATCCCTCCAATGCGCTTCCAGAGATAAGGACCCTCCATTCTTAAACGCAGCCAAAACGGATGCATCTAAACCGATTTGCTCAATTTCTTCGTACACAACCTCAAATGCATTTGCATATCGAAAAGCAGTATAGTCAGTGTTTCTTTCGTCAAACACAAAGCTTTTAAAAAGTGGCGTATTAGTAGCCTTTTGATAATGACCATTAATCGCAAACTCCCAACCAGAAACGATCTTGGTTCTCAAACCCAATTCGGCAGTATAAGGCACTTCCGTATTCTTAAGTACGATGGCTGGTGCTGTGTAAGGATTTCTATTTGTAAATGCTCTAAAACTATTTTGATTCAACGTACCAGAAACCCTGAGAAAGGGGGTGAAATTTCCATTTTTGGGCTTGTAAGAAAGATCCAAAAGTGGCAAAATATACAGATTAGTTTCTTCAAAATCATCACCAAATCCATAGGCTCCAGTTGCTCCAATTTTAAATTTAAATCGGTTGGCTCCAGAACTGGCAGACAATGCTATTTGAGAAATCCCCGAAGCAAATTCAGTTGCTTCAGTTGTGTAATAATCTGATGTAAATTTGTTGTTTAAGTAACGAAGACTAGGTTCTGCGTTGATTGCAATTGAACCAATTGAAACTTGAAACTTAGCGTTCAACTCCAACTCCAATTCATTGGTTTCGAAACTGTCTGTTGTCAAATGCGCTGTTATATCTGCCTCTTTTAAAACAGTATCAAACCATTGCCATTGCGATTGTATTGAAAGGTAATTCAGTTGTTGTTTCGGGTCTAAATTTTCAAGGACAATTGGATCTGTTATTGGATTTTGAAGTCCGTAAAAATTCTGACTGTGTGTACGGAAAGACACCTGAGAATGTGAAGAAAGAGTATTGGAATTGTGATGGTATCCTAAATGAATGAGTGTACTGTTTTGATTTGTAGCTAAAATAGGTTCAGGCAAGTCTTTTAAAAGACCATTAAACCGAACCAACCAGCTTATTTGTTGTCTTCGATCTAAATTAAGTAGAGCCGCATGATCCAACAGGATGTTATTAAAATTACCAAACGCTGCACTTGCTGTAGCATTATATTTTGGAGTAGCTTTCTTTTTCTGGAGCACTTTAGCAGTCCCTTTAGAAGGAATGAAGGTAGAAGCAACAGGAACAGAAGAAATAGAGTAGGTTACTTTTCTTTTTTCTCTGCCAATGGAATCCATAACCTCAGGCTGTTCTCTAATTTTAAAGACTTCAGACAAACTCGGTGTGTATGATTTAATAACAGTCACTTCTTGCACACCCAGATCTTCCTCATCCTCCTGACCAAAAAGAGTTGAGAAACTAAAAAGCAAACCGACCCAAAGGCTGGCCTTGATCAATTTTTTATTAATTTTCATTTTCTTCTTCAACTTTAATGGATGAATTATTTTTAGATTCGATCGCCTTTAAATTCGCTAAATCCAATTGAGCTTGCCTTACTATTTCAGGGAATTGTGTGAAATTAGTTATTATCGACTCTAGAATAAAGGATGCCTGAAAAGCGTCGTCCAATTGATAGAAATTTTGAGACATCAACAATAAACTCTTGGCCCCCCATTCAGGATAATTTCCAAAATCTTGTGCTATTTTTTCGATTAAACGATTGGAAGAAGCGTATTCATGGGCTATATGTTTTTGCTGCGCGTTGAAGTACAGGGCCTCAACCGCCAATGCTGCATCCGGAGCTTGCTCGAGAACAGCATACGCTTCAGCTGCTTTCTTTATATCTTGAATTGCTACAGCAGCGCGTGCCAAAACACGATAAGCATCCCATTTTATTTTTTGTCCTAAGGACTGCAAAACAACCACCTTTTCGGCGTAGGCAATTGCATCAGTAAACTGTTCTTTTTCATAGTAAATCTGCATTAAGTTGAATAAGGCATAGCGTTTGTTTTCCTGAAACTGTGCCAGCTCTTCCAAAGTCTTCCAATAAGGTAAAGCATCTGATTTTTGCCCATTATTCACTAAAGCTTGCGTTATTCGAACGAGCGCCTGCTCAGAATACTCATGAGTTGGCTGCTCCAATACCAAGGCATATTGTTCTCTCGCTGCGGTCCAGTTTTCATCTTGAAAATAAAGTTCAGCAGACAAAAACTGAACCTGTAGCAGGTTTGCTCCTTGGGGGTAATTTTCCAAGTAAGAAGTTAATGCCTTCTGGGCTGCTTTTTTCTTATTATCATTGTAAAGGCGTTCTGCTGCTGTAAAAGAAGCACGTTCCAATTCGTTATCCTGAAGAGTAACCCCTTTCAATTGTTTTACCCAAGTAGCAAAAACCTCAACTGTTGCTAAATCAATTGAAATTTCTTTAGCTGTCTTTAGTCCTTGTTGGGCAACTTCTTCGTTCGGATATTCTTGAACCAACTGTTGTAATACGCGCATGGCTTCTTCTAAAGATTCTGCGTTGTACAAAATCAAGCCTTTATTCAAAAGAGCACGAGATCGATAAGGGCTTTTTGGGAAGTTATTGGCGAGAACCTCATAGGTTTCGACAGCCTTGGACGTATTGTTTTCGCGCGTATAGGCAAGGGCTAACTCAAAGTAAGAATCATCTAGAAGGGATGTTCTTGGATAATCTGAAATCAATTGGTTGAGTGCCTCAATTTTTTTTTGGTTTCGTTCTACAAAACCATAGCTCAGAGCTTTTTGATAGAGGGCATACATCCCGCGAGAAACATCCATTTGAATAGCGCCTTCATAAGACTCCATGGCTGGCCAGTATTTCCCTAAGGCAAAATGACTATCCCCTAAGCGCAGTAGTGCATCTCGCTTATAGGAAGCATTTTGCTTGGTAGACTTGAGGTAGTCCTCGAACAAAGCACGTGAACCCTCGTAATTTTTTAATTTAAAATTCGCATAGCCCAAATGATAGGACAAGTGCTCAACCCCGGATACTTTCTTAGCAAATGGATGGCTTTTAAAATAGTATAATTCTGAAATAACAGTTTCAAAATCATTCAATTCATACTTTGCTAATGCCTTCCAATACAAACAATTTGCTTCGATCGTTCGGTCTATTTTATTTTTTAAAGCTTCATCAAAATAGGTTATAGATTCCTCAAACAACCCGCTTTGAAATAGGGCAATCGCTTTTAAATAATTTACTTTTTGTAGAGCAGCGTTAAATTGACTACCTGATTTTTTCTTTAATATTTTTAAAGCAGCTGCATAATTTCTTGAATTCACATAGGAATCAATTAGAAGTTGTTCGATCTCACCACCAGCTTTGTTTTTGGGGTATTGTTCCAGAAAAGACGCTAGTAGTAAGGATGTGTTTTCGTATGCGTTTCCGATTTCATAACTCAAACGGGCATAGTTTAACAATGCATCTTCTGCAATTTCAGCATCAAAATTTAAAGCCGATGCACTTTTAAAGGCATTAAGTGCTTGGGTTTTTTTATCTGTTTTGAGATAACAGTCGGCTAAGTGGTAATAGGCATTTTGTGCCACAGCATTAGCTCCAGAAATAATCTTATTGAACTGCATGATGGCCTTCTCATATTCACCCAAGCGATAATGGGTGTAACCCAATTGATAAAAATCAGTATTAGACCATTTTCCACGTTTGCCTTTGTAGACTTCTAAATAAGGAAGCGCCGAACGGTAGTCTTTTAGATTGAAATAGCTTTCGCCAATGATTTTAGAAAGTTCAGAAGTTTGATTTTCATTGGCATTTGCCAAACTTTTTCTTGCCAAAGCAATTGCTTTATCAAAGCGTCCAAGCTTGAAATTCATGTCGGCCTGAAAATATCCTACAGTTGTATCGCCTTGTTCTGTTGTGACTTTGTTGAAATTCTCTACTGCAGCATCGTAATCTTCCAATTGATAGGCTATATAACCCAAATAATAACTAGCGTCGTAACGGTATTGGGGTACATCCGCTACTTTCTTAAATAATTTTTCGGCCTGCTTATAACGTTTGGTGGCAAACAGGGTGTATCCTTTATTAAAATAATAATCGCTCCTTTTACTAGAAGCTACGTTGGTATCTTTGATTTTAGTAAACCACTTGAGCGCATAGGTGTATTTTCCGTTTTGAAAATAATACGAGGCCAAATCGTAATAGGCCGTTTCGGTTAAATAGCTCGTAGGATTATCGATCATAAAAGCGGCTAATTTCTTTTCTGCCCCCGGGCGATTCAAACGTAAATCTGACGAAATTTTATAAAAATCAGCTGTAGTGGTAAGGGGTTGTAGTGTGGGATAAAAATCAACTAAACTTAAATACTGACTTACCTGTGTATAATTGTCGGATGCAAAGAAATAAGAAGCCTCTGTAAACGGCACTTTATCTATACCCAATTGTGCATTAGTCACTGAAAAAGACGCAGATACAAACACAAAAGTGAAGATGAGAATTTTATTGCAGTAGGTTTTTTGCATACGATAAAGGTAAACTTAAGTTCTTAATTTTAAACGCTGGATTTTTTTTAAACGTATAAATTGTCAACAAAAAATTTCAACACCCACATTTTTCCTATTTTTACAGGACGCGAATAATCCTACAGATCATTCAAAAAGAATTGACCAATTAGAAAGCCATATGAAACTTCCCTTAGTTCAGTTTAAAAACGCATCCATCATTCAAAACAACCTAACGATTTTGCGTGATGTCAATATTGAAGTAGAACAAGGTGAATTTGTTTTTTTGATTGGAAAAACGGGAACAGGGAAAAGTAGTTTAATCAAAACTCTTTACGCTGATCTTCCCCTTCAAGAAGGCACAGCCCAAGTATCGGATTTCAATCTTGGAAAAATAAAGCAAAAAGAAATTCCTTTTTTAAGAAGGAAGCTGGGTGTAGTATTTCAAGACTTTAAATTATTGTCGGACCGTTCTGTTTTTGACAACCTCAGCTTTGTTCTCAAAGCAACGGGCTGGAAAGACAAAATTAAAATAAAAAATCGCATCGAAGAAGTACTTTCTTCATTAGGAGTGGCAGAAATCGCGTCAAAATATGCCTTTCAGATTTCTGGAGGAGAACAGCAACGTGTAGCCATAGCAAGAGCATTACTCAATGCTCCTGAACTTATTATAGCCGACGAACCTACTGGAAATCTAGACCCACAAACAAGCCTAGAAATCATGGAGGTTTTTAGAGGTTTACATCAACAGGGAATGACCATCATCATGGCGACACACGATTATAATATGATCGTGAAGTTTCCTGGGAAAATACTGCGATGCGATGATGGAAAAATCTACGAAGTAGTACAAAAAAATGAAGCCTAATGCATCGGCATTAGACTTCGTTTATACTAGCTGATATTTGGGGTTTCTTATTTCCCCGTCATTCTTTTTCTTTGATTTTCGTCAAGATACACTTTCCGTAAACGTAAACTTTTAGGTGTTACTTCTACATACTCATCTCCTTGAATATATTCTAAAGCTTCTTCTAATGAAAATTTAATCGGTGGAGCCAAACGAACTTTGTCGTCGGTTCCAGAAGAACGTACATTCGATAATTTTTTGGTTTTCGTTATGTTGACAACCATATCGTCTGCTCTTGAATTCTCACCAATCACCTGACCCGTATAAATTTCTTCGTTAGGAGCAACAAAAAACTTTCCTCGTTCTTGTAATTTATCTAAAGAATAAGGGATTGCGTTTCCTTTCTCCATTGAAATAAGCGATCCGTTGTTACGTCCAGGGATTTCACCTCGATACGGTTGGAATTCTTTGAATCTGTGATTCATAATTGCTTCCCCAGCCGTAGCAGTAAGCAATTGATTTCTTAAACCGATAATCCCTCGTGAAGGCATTAGAAATTCACAAACCATGCGTTCTCCTTTGGGCTGCATACTCAACATCTCCCCTTTTCTAAGAGTAACCATCTCAATGGCTTTCCCTGAAACGTGTTCAGGTAAATCAATGGTCAATTCCTCAATAGGTTCGTGTTTTCTACCATCAATTTCTTTGATGATAACCTGTGGCTGTCCGATTTGAAGCTCATAGCCTTCTCTCCTCATGGTTTCAATCAGAACTGACAAGTGCAATACACCACGTCCAAAAACAATAAATTTATCTGCCGAATCTGTATTCTCCAAGCGCATTGCTAGGTTTCTTTCCAGCTCTTTTTCTAGACGGTCCTTTATGTGTCGTGACGTAACAAACTTCCCGTCTTTTCCAAAAAATGGAGAATCGTTGATCGTAAACAACATACTCATTGTTGGTTCGTCGATAGCAATTGTGGGGAGCGCTTCTGGTTCAAGAGCGTCTGCAACCGTATCTCCGATTTCAAAATTCTCTAATCCAATAATAGCACAGATATCACCTGCTTTTACTTCTTTTACATCTTTTCTTCCCAAACCATCGAACAAGTTCAATTCTTTGATTTTTGCTTTGGTAATGGCTCCTTCTCTGTTGACCAAACTCACTGCCATATTGGCTTTTAGCGTTCCACGTTGTAAACGTCCAATAGCAATCCGACCTGTATAGGCAGAAAAATCTAGGGAAGTAATCAACAACTGAGGGGTTCCTTCTTCTACCTTGGGGCTTGGAACATGCTCCAATACCATATCCAATAAAGGCTCTACATTGTCAGTTTGGTTGTTCCAATCTTCACTCATCCAATTGTTTTTCGCAGAACCGTAAACGGTTGGAAAATCCAATTGCCATTCTTCAGCGCCCAATTCGAACATTAAATCAAAAACAGACTCGTGAACTTCTTCAGGAGTACAGTTCTCCTTATCTACTTTATTGACAACAACAATGGGCTTGAGTTTTAAGTCAATTGCTTTTTGCAGGACAAAACGCGTTTGTGGCATTGGGCCTTCAAATGCGTCTACAAGCAATAAGACACCGTCAGCCATATTCAAAACACGCTCTACTTCCCCGCCAAAATCGGCGTGACCAGGAGTATCAATGATGTTGATTTTGGTGTCTTTATACATTACCGAAATATTTTTAGAAAGGATTGTTATTCCACGCTCTCGTTCTAAATCATTATTGTCCAGAATTAAATCCCCGGTATTTTGATTGGTTCTGAAAAGTTCGCAATGATGCATAATCTTATCTACCAAGGTAGTTTTGCCGTGGTCAACGTGTGCAATAATTGCAATATTCTTAATTTTGGACATAAGTCTGTATTTTTTTAATCGCGCAAATATAGCCTTATATATTAAGCTTTCGGCTAAAAGTTTCAGGTTTCGGATTCTACGTAGATTCAACTAAAACCTTTACTTTTGCAAAAAACATTTTATGGACTTCTCTAGACTCCCCAATATCAACCACCCAAACAGTGATCAATTCTTTCTGTTAGCAGGGCCTTGCGCTATTGAGAGTGAAGCAATGGCGTTTGAAATCGCTGAAAAAGTTCTTACGATTACAGACAAGTTGAATATTCCATTTGTTTTCAAAGGGAGTTTTAAAAAAGCAAATCGAAGTAGAATTGATAGTTTTACCGGAATTGGAGATGATGTTGCACTCGAAATTCTTCAGAAAATTGGGCAACAATTCAATATTCCAACCGTAACCGATATTCATGAGGCGTCGGATGCTGCCAAAGCTGCTGCTTATGTCGATGTGCTCCAAATTCCTGCATTTTTGGTTCGACAAACCGACCTGGTAGTTGCAGCGGCAAAAACAGGGAAAGTTGTAAACCTAAAGAAAGGACAGTTTATGAGTCCTGAGAGTATGCAATTTGCAGTTCAAAAAGTAAAGGATAGCGGGAACGATGCGGCTTGGATTACTGATCGAGGAACCCAATTTGGTTATACCGATTTGATTGTAGATTTTAGAGGTGTTCCAGCAATGCGTTCGATCGCACCAACGGTATTGGATGTTACCCATTCCTTACAGCAACCCAATCAAGCATCTGGAGTTACAGGTGGGCGTCCAGAGTTGATCGAAACAATTGCCCGTGCTGGAATTGTAAACCAAATGGACGGTTTATTTATAGAAACCCATCCCAATCCGGCAAAGGCAAAAAGTGATGGCGCCAACATGCTTTCATTAGATTTACTAGAAGGAATGTTAGGAAGACTAACAGAGATTCGAAAAACTATTAATCAGTTTTAAATAAATAGTATACTTTTACAACCTGCTTTTAAGCAAAGCAGTTTCTTTGAAATAATGGGGTCGACTGGTTTTGACAGCGAGATCAATCGAACAGTTAGCATGTCGAGTAATGAATCACATCTCGTAAAACTTGGATTCAACATTTAACAGGCGAAGATAACTACGCTCTAGCTGCATAAGCGACTGAATTACAGTAAGTCACTAGCCATGTCTCAACTAGGTTGAGAAGCCGGATGTCTCTTGAAAGCCCTTGTTGGCGGCGTTCAAACCAGAGGCACCATAAAGGTCAACATCGAAGTCTGAAGGTTCCGGTCAGATTTTTCAATAAAGGAACTAAGGAGTGTATGGGCGGTTTTCAGTCAGTGCATTTTCGAAAACTAAATGAAAACTAAACATGTAGAAGACTCTTCTATTGCTTGCATGGACGAGGGTTCGATTCCCTCCGACTCCACTACATCACCCCGAGAGCGAAATGTTTTCGGGGTTTTTTATTTCCGGTTGCCTAAAGTACTGATAAACTACTTCCTAAAGACCATACCAATATATAGTAATTTCTTTATTCGTACCTTAGCACCCTAATGATTACAGGCCTTTAACGCCCATTTTTACCAACAATTTGATGTGATTCTAGTGGATTGCCCTAACCCTGTCCATGGCATAAACGAAACAATATGAAAACAAATAAAGCCTACGGAGGCTTCATCAGACAACTTTGCCACCCTTAGATCTCCATACAAGATAAACACCATGACACCGAGAAAATGGTTTAAAAAGTTGATGACGACGTCGAATATGGTAGTCTCTAATAAGCTTTTAAAACAGACATTTGCGATTGCCAAATAGGGACATCCATATGATCCAACTTTTGCATCGGTATTTGAGGTTAAGTAGTCAGTGAAATCTAAAAATTAGAAACATAAATTGCTTAATTGTACAATTAAGCCTAGAATACTATTGTCTAAAATTTATTGATCAAAGAATTGTTTTTTAGCTCAGTTCTTTGTTGACTATGACTTATTATTCAAAGAGGATAGAACATAGTGACTGCTAAAAGAAACCTAAAATTTTATTAAAATAACTGATTATTATTAAGGGGCTGGGGTTTTTAGATTCACTTTTCTATATCATCCATATCACACAGAATAGTATATAACCTCAACATTTTCAGTATGAAATATATTCGCAGGGTTGGGAACAAATGAAATCCGCTAGAAATCTATATTATTCCTAGAGGATAATTTGAGATGGAGTAAACAAGGTACTTTAGTAGGAGGTGTTGGAGAGGAAAAAGAGGCTTATTCTCAACCTCTTTATCTCTCATAAGCAACTTTACCTTGAAGTCTATCAAGTGGCATTATTCGGGTTTAAACTTATTGTACTACTTAAATTTTAAATGATCAATTAACTTCAATCTGTAGAGTAATTTGTAGCACCACTATTGCAAGTATAATAGAGGTCTATTCCATAAAAAATGTCATCATCCATTCTTATAAACGAAAACAATTGGTCAGAATCATTCCATTTTGGAAGACCAGATTACCCTCCACAAGATGATTGGAGTTGCATAAATCGTCATAACAGATTATTAACGTTTTTAACTTTTCCATAATGTTTATGTTTCATTTTAATAAGGTACTGATAATGGTAAGATCACAATTTAAATAAGCCAACTCAATACTTTTACTTAAAAATTATTAATCATGAAAAACGTATTCTCGCTTATTTTATTTCTTACAATAACTTTTTCTTTTGCCCAGAGCACAATCAAAGGTAGAGTTATTGATGAAAGCAACTTTCCTTTACCAGGAGCTATCATAACAACTGAAGACGGACAAATTGTAGTCTCAGACTTCGAAGGCTATTTTTCAGTTTTAATAGAAAATGCTGAAGAGAGCTTAGAAGCCAAAATTGGTTACACTGGATTTACCTCGCAAACGCTCTCCCTTACCTCATCAGATGCTATTTTTGTAGTGGTTTTACAACAAGAAGTAAACGTATTAGATGAAGTAATAGTCTCTGGATTCCTGAGTGGTGTAGTAAAATCGCTAAACAAACAAAAAAACGATGTAAATATTACCAATGTAGTTTCATCTGACCAGGTCGGCAAGTTCCCCGATGCTAACATTGGAGATGCATTAAAAAGAATTAGTGGTATTGCTATGCAGTATGATCAGGGAGAAGCTAGAGATATTATCATTCGCGGTTTTGCGCCTGGTTTGAACTCTGTTACCTTGAACGGCGATCGAATTCCTTCTGCAGAAGGGGACAATCGACGGGTGCAGATGGACTTGATACCATCTGATATGATCCAACTAATTGAAGTAAGTAAAACGCTTACTCCAGACATGGAAGCTGACGCTATTGGTGGTTCTGTAAACCTTATTACCCGTTCCAACCCAAATGGTTTCCGTTTTTCTTCAACCTTATCGGGGGGTGTTAACCCAGTTAGAGAAGGCGGGTTTAATCGTAGTCTAGGTTTGATTGTTGCCGATAA
>CBFHHG010000024.1:0-21636 GCA_965655585.1 Candidatus Arcticimaribacter sp.
GTCATGCTAGCGAAGATAAAACATTCTCTTTTTTATCTGTTGGCTGTGGCTGGAATTTTATATGCTAATTTTTAATTAGATTGATGTGTTTGAGTTACAATTCCTTTTTTCAATTATAACTGCATTCGATTTATGAGCTTGGTAATCGAAATGTAATGGGTAATTTAAAACTAAATTCTTGAGCTTCTCCATCTATTTTGCCAATTCTCCATGGAGGCATACTTTCAACGATTCGCTTAGCTTCTTCGTCAAGTAATTTATGTGCGTTTTTTGTTACTTTAATATTTTTAATATTACCATTTCTGTCTACAGAGAACGTTATTTCAACTTTCCCTTGGATTCGATTTTTTACTGCTTCTTTTGGATAACGAAAATTTGAACGCACGTATTGCATATATCCTTTTTTGCTATTTCCTAATCGTGGAATTTTTATATATTTAAAATAACGTTTTTTCTTTCCTTTTTCATTGAAAACACTACCGCGGATTAATTTGTTGCTTTTGTATAGATCAACACGTTTTGGATTTCCATTTTCCCAAAAAGTTTCTAATGGCCCATCTAATTTGCAGTCCTTGTAAGTCATTTTAGATTTCTGTTGACCATTTTTGTACCATTCCCTAGATGGCCCCTCCAGAACTCCTTCACAGTAGTTACTGTAATTTGCTTCGTATTTCAACTCTCCAGTTATGTAAAAAACTCGTTGTACAATCTTATTGTTATTTATAGAATCTCTTTGAACTGTTCCATAAAATTTTGCAGCAGCTTTATCATTTATTTTATCTCCATCAGAATTAAAATAATACAGATCATCAGTTGATTCGTTATCTTCATCAAACTTAAACAAGTGATAGGATGGTTGAGCAAAACATGTTGACATTAATGCTCCTTGAATTAGAAAAATGGAGATGAGAATTGATTTTTTTCTTAGTAACATATAAATAATTTTAAAATGAGTCTGATTTTTTGATTGGTTAACAGTTTTAATCATTTATTCCAATAAGTTTGTTTTCTATATCCAACCATTGTCTTTTTACGAGCCGAATCTCTCCAAATTTTTCATGAACATAGTAGGGTATTCCGTCTGGCTTTATGGCAAAGGGATTATCAAGTTTGTCTATACAAATCGGCTCTCCATATACTGTAGTACCTATATTCATTTCTCCAGAATCACAACCGCCGTTTTCTTGCTTGCGCTGAGTCAATACAAATACTCCAAAAAGAAGTAAACCACAATAAATTATTTTTTTTCATGAGAATAATATTTGATTAAAACATGCAGTTTTGATTATATAAATTCACATACTGGGTTAGATTTTTTTTTACATCGGATGAGTATGTAATGGCAATTGCATCGAGTACTTTGGGGCATTTTGCAAAATACTTTTTTGCCCATGGAATGAATTTATGTTTCCTAAATCGGCGATACAATTCTAATGGTTCTGCAAAGTCAGAATTTGGGTGTTGTATGTAAAGCGTAGTTAATGTTCTACCTCCACTAACGTTGAATGTAATGCCAGGATTTCCGCCGAATCCTCCAAATCCTGGCGCGGGGGCTGAACCTGTAGTTTCATATGTAAACAATTTCATAGGGCCATTTACTAATTGCTCTTTTACTTGTAAATAAACACCACCACGAGGGCTAAGTAATGTTATGGTTTTATAAATGTGCTCTTTTTTGTCTTCATCCACTACCACTAAGCTATCTATGTCTTTGAATGGCACGCGAATTGTCTTATAACTGTTGTGAGGTACGAATCTTATTTTCTTTGTTCCTATTACCTTAAAAGTTCCATCAACAAGTGTATCGTTAAAATAAATTCGATCTTGTGCAAGTATCTCATTTTTCCAAAAACAAAGGCAGTATAGAAATATAACACCTAATTTTAGCTTAGAGTTATTTGTTTTTGAGATTGAAAAAAGCCAGTATTTATATACAGGTGAAAAGAATAAAGTAATTAACTTCATGAATGATAAGATTTGGATAATCCTAAAGTAAACAATTTATAACAGACTGCAAAATAGCTGCTAACAACTCGAAGTTGTAATTTGGCTAGGGCTTCTATTTTTAGGTTAAATTTGTTTTTATGAAATTAGAGTACAACTTACATCTTGAGCCTTTTGTTTTCTGTTGTTTGCATTCAAACCCTTTCAAGGACGAGGATGTTGTGATGGCTTTTAATGAACAAGAGGGGATGACCTATATTGTTTTACAAACTAGAGCAGAAGCCTTGGGTATTGACTTTGAGCAAACTTGGGCTTGGATCACGGTAGAAACACCGACAGCTCTGGATGCAACAGGGATAACGGCTCATATTGCAACCCTCCTTTCCAAACACCAAATACCATGTAATGTAGTAGCTGCGTTTCATCACGATCATCTTTTTGTTCCTTTCCAAGCGGCTAAAAAAACTCTTGAAGCTTTGAATGGGTGACGTTTCTTTTAATTTCTAAAATTTTTGTTAAAATCTTAAATGCGATCCTCAAAAACTTTAGAATAGATTTAAAATCCTTAGCTTTGTACAGTTAGGAGTTATGTGTCATTATGAGCGAAAAAAATCAAAATGTTGAACTTCTTGAACGAAACATAGTGCTGCTTTTGAATAAGCTAGAAGAAAACCACTATGCTTTGCAGTCGCTTACCGAGCAATTGGAAGCTTCTAAAAACCTGCAAAATCGAGTTTCCGAAGAGAATAAAACCCTCAAGAAAGCGAAAGCTTCTTTAGAAATGGCAAATGCATTACTCGGCAGTAACGAAAGTAATACAAAGACTAAAAATAAAATCAATACACTAATTCATCAAGTCGAAGGATGTATGATTCAACTACAAAACACAGAGTAACTTTTTTATGAGTGAATTGCTGAAAATAAAGTTAACCATTGCAGATCGTGTCTATCCTTTGTCGGTTGCACCCGACCAAGAAGAGGCTCTTAGAAAGTCTGCAAAAAAAATTGACGCAATGATCAAACAGTTGGAAAAAAGCTATGCTGTTCGAGACAAGCAAGACGTCTTGGCCATGTGTGCTTTGCAATATGCAACCCAGCTAGAACAAAAAAGTAATACTGAAACCCAGGGGGTGACCATGGAACATCAAAAGATCAACTCGCTCAACGAGATGATTGAAAATCATATGGCAACCTTCTAATACGTTCTTTATAAATAAATAATACACTACTGCCTGTATTAGTTTAAATTTTTGATAAACTCAACGATCTTATTTTTATAAGAGGTGAGTCCATATTGTAAAAGCAAGCTGTCTTCGAACAGATCCTTGATCAGTTGGTTAGCCGCAAACCTTTTTTTACGGAGTTTATACAAACCTCTAAGCTAGTACAGGCTTTTTTTATAAATAAATTAAATTATGACAACTACCATATACCTAATTATAGCCGGAGTCGGAGGACTTGTTTTTGGATTGATTATCATGCAAATAGCTCAAAAAAGAAATTCTCTTTCAATCATCAAAAAGAGCGAGCAACAAGCCCGACGCATCATCAAAAAATCGCATCAAGAATCGGATCGCATTAAGAAAGAGAAAATGCTGCAAGCCAAAGAGCGTTTTATCGAACTTAAAGCCGATCATGAAAAGGTAATAACTCAACGAGAGAAGAAACTCATAGAAGTTGAAAACCGCGCTCGGGATAAAGAAAAAACCCTCAATAAGGAGTTACAACGTAACAAAGATCTAAATCAAAGTTTTGAACAAAAGACTTCAAATTTAGACCAACGCATTCAAAAGTTGGATCGCAAAAGCCACACCTTAGACGAGGCTGAAAAAAAATACCAATCCAAATTAGAGGAAGTATCTGGACTAACAGCAGAAGACGCGAAGAAGGAATTAATCACCACTTTGGAAGACAAAGCCAAATCTGATGCAATGTCTTTCATTCAACAGTCTATAGAAGAAGCAAAACTATCTGCTGAACAAGAAGCAAAAAAAATTATTATCAGTACCATTCAGCGGATCGGAACAGAAGAGGCAGTCGAGAACTGTGTTTCTGTTTTTAATCTAGAATCGGATGATGTTAAAGGAAGAATCATTGGAAGAGAAGGTAGGAATATTCGAGCCATTGAAGCTGCTACAGGTGTAGAGATTATTGTAGATGACACACCCGAAGCAATCATCTTGTCCTGTTTTGATCCTGTAAGACGAGAGATTGCTCGTTTATCATTACACCGTTTGGTTACGGACGGGAGAATCCATCCGGCTCGTATTGAAGAGGTAGTCAACAAAACAACCAAACAAATTGAAAATGAAATTGCTGAGGTTGGAAAACGTACTGTAGTAGATCTCGGTATCCATGGTTTGAACCCCGCATTAATAAAAATTATTGGAAGAATGAAGTACCGTTCTTCTTATGGTCAGAACCTTCTACAACATTCTCGCGAAGTGGCTAAGCTTTGTGGGGTTATGGCATCTGAATTGGGATTGAATCCTAAACTCGCCAAAAGAGCCGGTCTGTTGCACGATATTGGTAAAGTGCCTGAAGAAGAATCTGAACTACCACACGCTATTTTAGGAATGCAGTGGGCAGAAAAGTATGGTGAAAAGTCAGATGTATGTAATGCCATTGGGGCGCATCATGATGAGGTAGAAATGACTTCCTTATTATCTCCTATAGTTCAGGTCTGTGATGCGATTTCTGGAGCTCGACCCGGCGCAAGACGTCAGGTTTTGGATAGTTATATTCAACGTCTCAAGGATTTAGAAACAATTGCACTAGATTTTAGTGGAGTTAGTAAAGCTTATGCTATTCAAGCGGGAAGAGAATTACGTGTTATTGTTGAAAGTGAAAAAGTTTCGGACAATAATGCAGCAGAGTTGTCCTTCCAAATTTCACAAAAAATACAAACGGATATGACCTATCCCGGTCAAGTGAAAGTTACTGTGATTCGTGAAACTAGAGCGGTTAACGTAGCAAAGTAACAACTTTGCTTACCCAATGAGAACATTGTAAAGCATACCAGCAACAACTGCTCCCATTAAGGGGGCAATAACGGGAATCCATGCATAGGACCAATCTGCATTTTTATTTTTTCTAGGAAGCATTTGATATACCAAGCGGGGACCAAAGTCACGTGTTGGATTGATTGCATAGCCGGTAGTTCCTCCCAAACTCATTCCGATAACCCATACTAAAATTGCAACTGGTAAGGCATCTAAGGAACCAATACCAAAGTTCTGCATCTGCATTCCTTCAATTTCAATACTTGGAGAAACAATAAAGAAGATTCCAAATACGAGCATGAAGGTACCTAAGAATTCACTAAAAAAATTGTTCTTATAGTTGCGAATTGCTGGTCCAGTGCAAAAGGTACTGCGCACTGCGTTTTCATCTTTTGTAGCCCGATAATGATCGATATAAAGAACATAAGATACCCAGCTACCAAACATAGCACCCAAAAGTTGAGCAAAAATATAGGTAGGCACTAAACTCCATGAGAATTTTCCAATCACAGCCAATCCGACAGTTACCGCGGGGTTGAGATGGGCTCCACTGAATTGACCTGTAGCGTATGCACCTACAAAAACGGCAAACCCCCAAGCAGAAGTTATGAGCACCCAGGAGGTTTGTCCTTCGGCAATGGTGTTCTTTAAATTGACATTAGCAACTACACCAGCTCCTAAAAGAAGGAGGATTGCAGTTCCCATGAATTCGGCTATAAAAGGAGTCATCATAATATGAATTTTGAGTATAAATTTCGTGAAACCTAACGGTTTCCTGTATTAGATTCTATATTTCTTTTTATTTCAACTGTTGCTACTTGGGATTAGCAGTTCTTGCTTTTAGCATTCAAATTCCCTCTTCTCTTGCGTAATTTTTACTCAATGTATAAATTTTATTGAACATTCTCCTAATTTTTTAGTCTTCGACTTATTCAATCTTTATAATATAGACCTTAAATTAGTACTTTAAATAAATTTATGAAAATTGAAGTTTGTGTTGCCAGCCTTGAGGCTGCAAAAAGAGCAGAATATCTTAAAGCAGATCGTGTGGAATTGTGTTCTGAAATGGGTGTAGGAGGCGTAACCCCTTCCATCGGATTAGTTGAACAATTAGTCGAAGAAATTCGTATTCCGATTCATGTTTTGGTGCGACCGCGAAGTGGAGATTTTAACTATTCTGCTAGTGAATATTCTCTTATACTAAAAGATATGGAGCGCTTAAAGGCCTTGAATGTAGCTGGAATTGTAGTTGGTGCAACTACGCCCTCAGGTGCTTTGGCATTGCCCCAATTAAAAGAAATGATGGCTTTGGCCGGATCGGTTCCACTTACTTTTCATCGAGCCTTTGATGTGGTCGAAAAACCTTTGTTGGTCTTAGAACAATTAATTGATTTAGGATTTGCTGCTCTGCTTACCGGCGGTCAATGCGAACGTGCCTCAGATGGCTTTTCTTTATTGAAACAAATGAATTCCATAGCAGCTGGTGCAATTGATATTCTTCCTGGAGGAGGTGTGCATGCATCGAATTGTCAAATGTTTGTAGATGAACAATTCAGCTGGTTGCATTTATCTGCAAAAAAAGAACTTCCTTTGGAAATCCAAACCAATAAAAAGCTTTCGTTTTTAGAACAACCCCAGTACGCGTTGGATGAGGAACGATTGAAGGCGGTTGTTGCCCTTTGCAAATAACGACTACTCTTTATTCTTTATGTTTTCAGATCCCTCTTTATACGAAAAAAACATATTGGCCCAGATTATTTTTGATAATGCGTTGATATAGGGCCCCAAAATTGCCAGCACGATACATATTGCAAAGAAGGTTTTAAGGAAAGAAAAGTTAGATGAAATGTTGTAAGAAATAGCTGCAATTACAAGCATAAGCCCCACTCCAATTCCATAAGCTACATACATGGATCCAAAGTAAAAACTTGGTTCCATACTGTATTGTAATCTACAACAATCGCATTGCTTTTTTACCTTGGTAAACATTGAAAAATTATAAGGTGATTTTTCAAGAAATTTTCCTTTGTGACACTGGGGGCAACGAATGAATAAAATGCTGTAAAATTTACTTCCTTTAGAAAAAATCATAGTGCATGTTTTTTGCAAATGTAACAGGAATCTTTATCATTTTTTAAGAAAGTATCCTACAATATTTTTTATCTTAGAATTCTAATAAAAAAGAGTATCATGGCACTTGAAGATTTTAAACTAAAAACACCGGATCAACATAAAAAAGCCCAACAACTTGCAATCAAAAATCCTGATACTTTTTGGGCTGATATCGCCAATACATTTGAATGGATAAGTCCATTTGAAAAAGTACTGCAATACAATTGGAATGATAAACCCTCGACCGAATGGTTTGCAGGCGGAAAACTCAACATAACAGTAAACTGTTTGGATCGGCATGTAGCCACTCAACCCGATAAACTCGCACTAATTTGGGAGCCAAATGAACCACACGATACTTCAGTTAAATTAACCTACAAAGAGCTTTTAGAAGCAGTTTGTATGTTTGCCAATGGCTTGAAAAATCAAGGTGTTTCAAAAGGTGATCGGGTATGTATTTACCTTCCAATGGTTCCAGAACTAACTATTGCTGTCCTCGCCTGTGCCCGAATTGGGGCCATTCATTCCGTAGTTTTTGCAGGCTTTTCTGCTTCGGCTCTTGCCGCTCGAATTCAAGATTCAGAATGTAGTATACTCATTACTGCAGATGGTGCTTTTAGAGGAAATAAAACAATCCCACTTAAAGACATTGCAGATGACGCTTTAAAGAGCTGTGAGTCCATCAAGAAAACCATAGTATTACAACATACATTTGAACCCGTTTCATGGAATATTAAACTGGACATTTGGTGGCATGATTTTGTCGAAGGTTTGTCGTCAACTTGTAGACCAGAAGTCATGGATTCAGAAGACGTACTCTTTATTTTATATACTTCAGGGTCAACCGGAAAACCCAAAGGGATGGTGCATACTTGTGGGGGTTATATGGTGTATACCGCTTATAGCTTTATGAATGTATTTCAGTACGAACAGGATGATGTTTATTGGTGTACGGCAGATATTGGGTGGATAACGGGGCATAGTTATATGGTCTATGGTCCTCTTGCCGTTGGGGCTACCTCAGTTCACTTTGAAGGGGTTCCTTCTTACCCCAATTGGAATAGATTTTGGGAAATTTGTGAGAAGCATAAGGTCAATCAATTTTATACTGCACCTACTGCAATCCGAGCTTTAGCAAAACATCCAACAACCCATGTTACAAAACACGACCTGAGTGCATTAAAAGTTCTTGGATCTGTGGGCGAACCTATAAACGAGGAAGCTTGGAATTGGTATGATACTCATGTTGGCAAAAACCAAGTCCCTATTGTTGATACCTGGTGGCAAACCGAGACGGGAGGGATTTTGATTTCTAACCTAGCGGGCGTTACGCCCCAAAAATCAACCTTTGCAACTCTTCCTTTGCCCGGAATTCAAGTAGCTTTGGTAGATGATAAAGGAAAACCTTTAACGGATAAAGAATCGGAAGGAATTCTTACGGTTAACTTTCCTTGGCCTTCTATCGCTCGAACCATTTGGCGAGATCACAAACGATATCAAGAAGTGTATTTTTCTGCTTTTCCCGGCCGCTATTTTCCTGGAGATGGTGCTTTGCGTGATGCTGAAGGGAATTATAGAATTACAGGGAGGGTAGACGATGTGGTTATTGTTTCGGGGCATAACCTTGGGACAGCACCGATAGAGAACAGTATCAATGAGCACCCTGATGTTGTAGAAAGTGCAGTAGTTGGATACCCGCACGAAATTAAAGGGAATGCCCTCATGGCATACGTCATCCTCTATAATACAACAGAGGATCCGGAGCGATTGATTAAGGAAATCAGAGACCTAATTTCGAATACTATCGGTCCAATTGCCAAGCCCGATCGGGTTCTAATTGTTAGTGGATTACCCAAAACAAGAAGCGGAAAAATTATGCGCCGCATACTTAGAAAATTAGCCTCCAATGAAATGGATCAACTCGGGGATATTTCTACCCTCTTGAATCCTGAAATAGTTGATGAAATAATAAAAGAGTTATCTTAATTATTGAAAAATTATAATCAAAGCGCCTATAGCGGTAAAGAGTAAAATCAACTTTCTGTAGGCATTTTCCTTTATTACCCTAACCATTTTAACTCCTACATAAAGACCAAGCGCTACAAAAGGAGCGAGGAGTAGACTGATTCTAAGCGATTCCAATTGAACTGTTTCCCAGACAAAAACATGAAAGGGAAGTTTGAATACATTGATTATAAAATACAACCAGGCAGCCGTTCCAATAAACGCATTCTTAGGTAGTTTTTGAGCTAGAAAATAAAGATTGGTAAATGCACCGGCTAAATTCCCTACCATGGTTGTAAAACCGGCTGTCATTCCTAATGCACCAGCAAAACTCCAGTGCGTAGGCACGGCTTTATTCTTTTTTCGATCCCAAGCATACATAAGAATCACAGATAATAAAATAATAACAGCCATTCCTAAACGGAAGACCTCTTCATTGATGTTATAACCATAAAACACTCCAATAAGGACTCCCAGAATCATCCAGGGAATCATTTTTAGGATATACTTCCATTGGCAAAACCTATTGTAATATACGATCGCAAATACATCTCCCATAAGTAGTAAGGGCATTAGTATACCGGTTGATGCCCTTGCGCCATAAACCAGAACTAAGGAAGTAACAATCAAAACAGCAATACCTTTGATTCCTGATTTTGAGATCCCCAGAAGGAAAGCAGCTAGAGCTGCAAGGTAAAACGAAGGATGTAATACGATTTCTAAAAAGCTAGTGGTTTCGATGGAAATAAATTTCTACAAAAATAGGATATATTAATGATTATGCCTTTTATTTTGTGATATATACAAAGGCAATCACAAGGCGCTTTATTAATTTTTTGCGATCTTTGCACAAACTTTTTTTTTGAAAAATTTATCAGAAGCAATACGTTTTATGTTGCTGAGTACACTGTCCTTCGCACTGATGAACGCGCTTATTAAGGAGCTTAACTATTACTCTCCCTTTCAGTTGGTTTTTTTCCGATCCATCGGTTCACTTTTTTTTACAACGATCTTTTTAAAACTCAATAACATCTCATTTCGTGGAAAGAAAATGTCTTTGTTGCTCTTTCGAGGAATTGCTGGGGTAATTTCAATGGTTTTGTTCTTTAGCTCAGTACAATACATTACGGTAGGTTCTGCTGTGACTTTGCGCTATGTTGCTCCTTTATTTGCAGCTATACTGGCGGTTATCTTTTTGAAAGAAAAAATTCTTCCCTTACAATGGTTTTTCTTCTTGATTGCTTTCATCGGGGTAATATTGATTAAAGATTTTGACTCTTCAGGGTCGACTGTTGGAGTTGCAATGGCAATAGGTGCAGCATTTTTTAGCTCGATTGTTTATATTTTAATCAGTAAAATCGGGCATCAAGACCATCCGGTAATTGTTGTACACTATTTTATGGCAATTTCAACTCTGGTGGGAGGTATCGGAACTCTTTTTTATTGGACAGCTCCTTTAAGCCTTTCGCATTGGTTGTTGTTATGCTTACTTGGTATCTTTGGCTATTACGGACAATTGTTTATGACCAAAGCGTTCCAGTTTGGTCAAGCCTATATGGTAGCTCCATTCAAATATGTAGAGGTTATTTTTACACTTTCATTGGGAGTTTTTTATTTTGAAGAAGTGTATACTTTTTGGAGTTTGTTGGGTACAGCCCTTGTAATTGTTAGCCTTACATTGAACGTTATTTACAAAAGCAGAAAGGGTTAGCTCCCCAATTTATCAACCCTTTGATTTATTTTCTCTATCTTTAACATACAACACTATATGTTAGTCTAATGCATGATTTAAAGTATTTGTTTGCTTACAGCATTCCGTTTTCCGCTTTTATATCGGTCTATTTCTTAGGCTATTTTTCATTTGGAGCAGTTTTTTATGCCTTTGTGATCATTCCGCTTTTAGAATCGATCATTAAAACTCCTGGTAAAATTTATTCTCAAGAAGAAAAATCCAGTAGGCTATCGAATGTTCTTTTTGATCTCATGCTTTATGGCAACCTCCCAATTGTTTTTGGTATTTTAGGCTATGGTTTTTATGTCATTTCTTTGGGCAGTTTATCGACTATGGAAACTGTTGGTGTCGTACTTTCTTTGGGGATTTTACTAGCAACTAACGCGATTAATGTTGCCCACGAATTGGGACACCGAAAAACCAGAATGGAGCAAATGATGTCTAAAGCACTGTTGCTTCCTTGTTTGTATATGCACTTTTATTTAGAACATAATTTTGGACATCACAAGAACGTATCAACTCCAGAAGATCCAGCCACTTCGAAGTACAACCAATCTTTATATCAGTTTTGGGTCACTTCAGTGCTCAAGCAATATCGAAATGCATGGGCAATACAAATGAGCCTGTTGAAGAAGGAAAATCGCTCCTTCTTTTCGATTAAAAATCAAATGCTCTTTTATCTATTTTTTCAGGGCATTTACCTGGCTTCCCTCTTTTATTTTTTTGGAAGCTTTGGCCTTGCAATAGGACTTATCGTTGGGATTATCTCCTTTTTGTTTCTTGAAACGATCAATTATATAGAACACTATGGTTTGCTAAGAGAAAAGACTAAATCGGGTCGCTACGAACGTGTACAGACCAAACATTCTTGGAACTCCAATCACCTAATCGGACGTATTGTTTTATACGAGCTTACCCGTCATAGCGATCATCATTTTATAGCTTCAAAAAAGTATCAGGTTTTGGAGCATAAGGACGAAAGTCCACAACTTCCTTTTGGATATCCAACCTGCATAATGCTCGCAATGCTTCCACCTCTTTGGTTTCACTTAATGAATCCACGGGTGCCAAAAGCGATGATTGCTGCAGCTTAAGCATTTTTTATTTTCCTAATCTAATCTTACAATTTCCCCCAACTTTAGGGATGTGAAGTTTTCTTTTTTTATTGAAAAAATTTCAGACGGCAGAATCTTTTGGAGCACTTTTACGCACCTGCGTTCGACTTGGAATGACGACAAAAAGTACCACAATACAGCATTAAAATTGTCCAATGCCTTTCGAGAGAACTTCAAAAAGTCTGAAGGATATGCCAGTGAATAAATTCGTAGAGTTGGACCCCAACAATACGCTTATTAATTGGAGCTGGTTGCTTGATAAGCAAATGCTAAACTATATTTTGTACCGCGGACTCTTTTTTTAGAATTCAAACAAGTTTTCCGTATAAATATGCTCTACATTCACATTAGAAAATTCTATTTCATTTGCTGAGGATTTAAGCAAATTTTAGTAAGTTCGTAGCTGATAACACTTAACTTAGTTGGCTGAAAAAAGACGCCAAATTTCAGTTATTTTGATTTTAAAATTTTAAGAAAACACAACGAATGTCACAAACTATAGAACATGTAAAATGCCTAATTATTGGTTCTGGACCTGCCGGATATACTGCAGCAATTTATGCCGCTCGTGCCAATATGTTTCCCGTATTATATCAAGGCACGCAACCCGGTGGTCAATTGACTACCACCAATGAGGTTGAAAATTTCCCAGGCTATCCCAACGGGATTACTGGACCTGCGATGATGATCGAATTGCAAGAACAAGCGCAACGTTTTGGAACGGATGTTCGTGATGGATGGGTAACCAAGGTTGACTTTTCTGATGAGGTTCATAAAGTATGGGTAAACGAAACAACCGAAATTCACGCAGATACAATTATTATTTCAACCGGTGCTTCTGCCAAATATTTAGGTCTCGACTCTGAACAAAAATATTTAAAGCTAGGTGGCGGAGTTTCTGCCTGCGCAGTTTGTGATGGCTTCTTCTACCGTAATCAAGAAGTTGTTCTTGTTGGTGCTGGTGATTCTGCCTGTGAGGAAGCACATTATCTTTCTAAGTTGTGTACCAAAGTCACCATGCTTGTTCGCCGTGATGAATTTAGGGCTTCTAAAATTATGGTAAAACGCGTTCAGAATACAGAGAACATTGAAATCCTTTTCAATACCGAAACCGAGGAAGTCCTTGGAGATGGGCAGGTAGTTACTGGAGTTCGTGCTAAGAGTAATATAACACAAGAAGTTATTGAAATTCCGGCAACTGGATTTTTTGTTGCTATTGGACATGAGCCCAATACAAAAATATTTTCTGACTATTTAAAATTAGACGAAACAGGTTATATCCTTAATACGGCTGGGAGTTCAAAAACTAACGTGGATGGTGTTTTTGTTTCGGGTGATGCTGCCGACCATGTCTACCGACAAGCGATAACTGCTGCGGGTACAGGTTGTATGGCTGCGCTAGACGCTGAACGCTATTTAGCTGCAAAAGAATAAACTAAAGGTATTTACCTGAGAAGTAGAGTAGGGGTGCTTTTTCATTGTTTCTACCTAATTTCTCTATACTACACAAAGCCATTTGATGATCACCCGTTGGGATGATTTGTGTGGCTTTGACTATATACCACGCTAGGGGATCTTGAATTAAGGGAATACCCTCCGATTCATCAAAAACAATTTGATGTTCTGGATCAGGATAGCCTGCAAAATGGTTGCTGTCTTTTTGTTGATCTGAACTCAGAATACTGATTCCGAAAGTTGCACCTGTCTGGAGGCGCTTGACAAAGGTTGCGTTATTGTCGACAAAAAAAGAAACCAAGGGCGGATCGAATGATACAGATACAAAAGAACTTGCAGTCATTCCAACGATGGAGTCATCTGCTTCTTTTGATGTAATTATGGTTACACCAGTGGCAAAACCTCCGGCTGCTTTTTTCAAATCTTCCGTATTGATCTCTTTTTTCATGTGCACAGACTCTTTTCTTGTTGATGCAAAGGTACTTCAATAAAAGTTGAATGTTATGGAAAAATGAATTGAGTAGTAAAAAGAGTTTGTTTAAAAAAATAACAACAATAACCCAGACTTTAAAAATAGGTTGGGGGTGTATTAAAATTGTTGCAAAAAAAAACATCTAAATTAATAGATGTTCTTTGTAGCGAGAGGGGGGCACGATCCCCCGACCTCCGGGTTATGAATCCGACGCTCTAACCAGCTGAGCTACCTCGCCAAATAGGAGGTTGCAAATATAAAAAATAGAATTCAATAGCCTCAATATTTATCTTTAAAAAACTCTTTTTTTTTGATATAAAGTGTTACATTTTTCAATATATTGGCAGTAAATAAATTTTTAATGACAACTAAAACAGCTTTCTCAATAGAATACGATTTTCAAGCATCACCACAACTGTTGTTTCAGTATCTGTCAACCCCCTCAGGCTTATCTGAATGGTTTGCTGATAATGTGAATTCTAGAGGTGAAGACTACACCTTTATCTGGGATGATACAGAGGAATATGCCAAACTGATTCAGAAAAAAAATAATGAACGAGTTCGTTTTCGATGGATCAACGATGAGGAAGATCAAGATGATTGTTATTTTGAGCTGAAAATTGTGGTAGATGAAATTACTAAAGACGTTTCTCTGTACGTTTCTGACTTCGCTGATGCAGATGAATTGGAGGAAGCAAAAATGCTTTGGAATAATTTAGTCTCTAGTTTGAAACAAGTTCTAGGTTCAGCTTAAATTCTATGATTGTACTTAACGGTAGTGTTTATACTGACCTGAATTCTGCTCCTGTAAATGATTTACAAGCCATTGTGCAGGCTGCCAATCCTTTTCAAGAATCCGTTCGTGTTGAAGCGGGTAAAATTATTTTTTGGGAAGCACATTATTTTAGAATGATGGCTTCGATGCGTATTCTTCGAATGGGAATCCCCATGACATACACCATGGAATATCTAGAAGAGCAAGTTTTGTTACTTCTGAATGCAAATAAACTGCTGGAAAAAGCTGTTCAAATTCATTTTTCCTTTTTTTCTACAGGTACTATAACACGATCCCATCCCATCGTGCCATCATCTTTTCTAATTCATGCTGAAGTTTGTGATACATTATCGGGTGTCCAAACTTCAGATCGCAGTATCGACCTGTATAAAGACCATTGGGTTGTTAAGGGGTTATATGGCAACTTGGAGCAGTCCAATGATCGTTTGCGTAAGCTTGCTTCTGTATATGCCTTTGAAAACGACTTTGAAGACTGTGTGCTTCTAAACGAAGACAAACAAATAACGGAAACGATTACGGGCGCAATCTTTGTTGTAAAAGGGGATCAGATAAAAACACCTCCTTTATCGAGCGGATGCCGTTCCTCCGTTTATCGTCAGAGAGTAATTGATTTATTGGTGAAGCATGAAACAGTTGAATTGGTTGAAGATGTTGTATCTCCTTTCGAACTCCAAAAAGCAGATGAGTTATTTGTAGTCAGTTTGTCTAAAGGAATTCAATCCGTAAAACAATACCGTAAAAAAGTATTTGTTTCAACTACAGCAGAACGCGTATTTTCAATGTTTATTATGGGCTACCGACTCAGTTAATTATGACTTGGATTCTCTGGAGCATTTCCCCAGATTAAATAGGGTCCTCCTAAGGAACGAATTTGTTTTCTCCAAAACGAATCAGAGTTTATGTTGATTATTTTATTCCCGATACAATTTTCTTGAATGATCCAAGAATTTAGATCTATTTCATTTTGAAGTTGATTTTCTCCCCAACCCGAGTATCCTAAGAAAAAACGAATATTCTCTTCCCCAATAGATTTGTTGTTGAGCAGGTCGATTACTTTTTCAAAGTCACCTCCCCAGTACAATTCCTCATTTATTTTGATACTGCCAGTTATTAATTCTGGACTGTTGTGAATAAAATATAGGTTGTCGGGCTCTACTGGGCCTCCGTAGTGTATCTCAATGGAACTGTTGATTTCCGGTAAAATGTCTTGTAAAATAAAGTCAAAAGGCTTGTTGAGTATAAACCCGAGTGAAGCAGTTTTTTTGTGGTTGACTAACAGAATAACGGCACGATGAAAATTCATATCTCCAATAATAGAGGGTTCTGCAACTAATAATGTTCCTTGATGAATTTCCATGATTACATGAATTTAATAAAATTTTTGAGCAACAGCAGCGTTTAAAACAAAAAAAATCTCCCGAAGGAGATTTTTATATTGGGTATTGAAAATGAAACTTAATTTACAGCTCCAGACAATTCAGCACCAGCTTTAAATTTCACAACATTTTTAGCTGCAATTTTAATTGTAGCGCCAGTTTGTGGGTTTCTTCCGTCACGAGCTGCTCGTGCAGATACAGACCAAGATCCAAATCCTACTAGAGATACACGTCCACCACCTTTGAGGCTACCTTGGATGTTTCCAAGAAAAGATTCAAGAGCTTTTTTTGCTGCTGCTTTAGAGATACCAGCATCAGCTGCCATTCCATCGATTAATTCTGTTTTGTTCATAGTGTGAATATTAAATTAAAAAATATGTATACTAACAAATATATAGGGTTTACAGTAAGTCCCAAGGAAAACCCAATAAAAAACAGGATTTTGTTAATAAATACCCTTGTTTTGTTAATAATGCTAGGCTTTATAAGACCTCAGCACCGTTTTTAAAGGTAAATCCATTTAAAAGTGCCTGTGCTTGCATCCTTTTTTTATTGGGTAATTGCAATTCTTCTAGGCTGAGAATACCTTCTCTATGGGCGATCTTAATTTTTTTATCATCAATATAAATTCTCCCAACCTCAAAACTGTGTTTTTCAAAGGATGGGGTTGCCTTGAAAATTTTCACTTTTAAAATGGATGCTCCGTCTTGAATTTCAAGCCACGCAACTGGATATGGATTTAAACCTCGAATCAAACCATCGATATACTTCAGGGGTTGCTTCCAGTCGATTTTTGTATTTTCTTTGGTCAATTTGGGTGCTTCCTTTTCATCTCCCGTTAGTGTTTGTGGTTTTGGAGTTGGATTGGTAGCGATATAGTCTAGTGTTTTTAAGATCAAGTTTGCTCCGAGTGGTACAAGCTTATCGTGTAAGCTGCCGACAGTTTCTGAGGGGTCGATTGCTAATGCTTCTTTTAGAAGGATAGCTCCCGTATCAATTTTATCATCAATATAAAATGTCGTTGCTCCCGTTGTAGTTTCATTGTTGATGATCGCCCAATTGATGGGTGCCGCCCCGCGATAATTTGGAAGGAGGGAGGCGTGTAAGTTAAACGTGCCTTTTGGCGGAATGCTCCATACTTGTTTTGGTAACATTCTAAAAGCAACAATGATGAATACATCGGCATTTAATAGTTCTAGTTCTTTGGTGAAAGCCGGGTCTTTTAGGTTTTCTGGTTGAAGCAAGGTGAGTTTTTCTGCAATTGCGTATTCTTTAACAGCTGACTGACGCAGTTGTTTTCCTCTACCTGCAGGCTTATCAGCACTGGTTACCACAGCAACTACATTGTGCTCAGATTGATTTAATGCTTCCAGGGCATAAACAGCAAATTGGGGAGTTCCCATAAAGACTATTCTCATACTAAATATTCAGCTTTAATTTATTGGTGTCTGTTAAAAGGAGTTCTTTCGTACTCAATTGGATTCGAATTGATTCTCCTATTTCAAAGGTAGTGTAATCTGCAATGGATTGATCCAATTCTTTTAAGCTCCTAGCTCCATTTTGGAGTTCTTCCGCGATGCGGTTTTTGATTTCAATTTGAACTGTTTTCATTACTTTCTTTGGAAGACATTCTAACGCATTACACCGACCACACTTTTCCGTTGTATGTTCTCCAAAATACGCAAGAATTTGTTTTTGTTTACAGGTAGTAGTCGAGAAAGCAAAGCTAATCATGGCTTCAATTTTTTCCTTTTTTACCTGATGGTGCTGCTCCAGTCGTTTTAGAAGAGGTGCAAGAGTGTATTGATCCTCTCGGGGGACCAGCCATTGGATTTGAATATCCGTTTGTGCATAATCTAAAACTAGATTTCCTTCTTTATGCCATTGTTTAAGGGCATGAATTACAGTTTTAAAAGATACTTGATTTATGCGGACAATGCGCTCGAGATCGAGCTCAAAAGAGGAAGTATACACATCATGATGGTTGCGTATAATGTCTTGAATGACTTTAGATGTTTCCGATTGATCTTTAAGTAACTCAAGAATTTGTTTTTGGTTCAATAAAAATTTGACAGTTGCTCGTTGTTTGTTGTATTGAATGAGATTACAAACACCTTCTTGTTCTAGGTAAGATAAAGTAGCGAGTGTTTTTTTGGGGTTTAAATCATAGGTTTTGCAAAAGGCATTCATAGAAAAATTATTAATCAATTCGTTGCCTTCTCCATAAGCTATGTTGAGATAATTGCAAAGGTTTTTGTAGCACAGACGAATGAACACCTGATCGGGTAGAGCACCTAAAAACTGGTCTCGAATTCTATTTTTATCATTTTGTTGTAACAAAAGAAACGTTTTGGCGGGAGCTCCATTTCTCCCAGCACGACCAACTTCTTGAAAATAATTTTCTATACTCGAAGGGAGGTTCAAATGAATTACAGTTGCAACTTCACTTTTATCTACCCCCATACCAAAGGCATTGGTGGCTACCATGATTTTAGTTTTTTCATTCAGCCAATCATGGAGCAGTTCTTTGCGTTCACTTGCGGTTCTCCCACCGTGAAAATAAGCACTTGACAGCTGTTTGTGCTGTAGTATTTTGGCGACTTGTTCGGTCATTTTTCTACTGCCACAATACACAATTCCTGATTTGTTATTTCCAGACAGTAACTTGATCAGAGTTCCAAATTTATCTTCGGTAAAAAGGGTATTGATGCTGAGGTTCGATCGAACAAAGGATTCTTGAAAAAGACAGGTTTTCTCGAGCTCAAGGCTTGATATAATATCTTCTAAAACTTTTGGAGTTGCCGTTGCTGTTACTGCCAAAATGGGTATTTCGGGAAGCAATTTCCGGAGGTTTTTTAGTTGCTTGAAAGCAGGCCTAAAATCGTTTCCCCATTCCGAAATACAATGCGCTTCGTCAACAGCAATTCTGTTGATTTTTAAATCTTTAATTCTGAGTTTAAATTCAGTAGACAATGCTTTTTCGGGAGAGCAATAGAGTAGTTTAAAGTTGCCATACAAACAATTGTCTAATTGGATACCCAATGCTTGTGTATTGGTCAGCATCATACTTTTAATGCCCTTAGCATTCATCTGCTCTACTTGATCTTGCATCAATGCAATTAAGGGAGAGATGACCAAAGTACAGCCTGCACGCATCAGGGCTGGAAGTTGATAGCAAACAGATTTTCCACCTCCTGTGGGTAACAGAGCAACGGTATCCTTATTTTCGAGGACACGGCTAATAATTGCCTCTTGTTTTGAACGGAAGCTGTCGTATCCCCAGTACTTTTTGAGGTATGCCTTTGGATTATCCATTCTTGATGTGTTTTAAGATCAAATCCATTCGGGCTAGGGGAGTTGCAAAGGGAAGGGATATGGTTTTTAGTCCACTTTTTTTATAGGTATCAGTAAGGCTCTTATGTACTTTCAGTGCTTCTTCGAAAGATTCCATTCTACCTTCATCTTGACGATAAATTTCTTGTACAGGTTTAATAAGAAAAACAAGGTCATATACAAAGTTATTCAGTTGTTTTTCCCAAGCGGGAATGGGCTCGTTTACGTGATTTAAATAGCCAACAACATCATGAACCGCACGATCGAAGAAAACGCAGTCGGTTGTTAATGCAGTTGCTTCTTGAAATTGCTTTTGACGCCCCTTCCATAAATAGTTACTAAACGCATGTGGATCGGTTTTGAAGTAGTTATCAATCCCCCGTTCTTTCCCCAGTTGAATGAAGTCTCTTGAAATTTCTTCAAAACAAATGTACCCGCTTTCTTTGAGCAAATTTAGCAGGGTTGTCTTTCCGCTTCCGGGTCCGCCACTGATTACAATTTTATATGGAGTTTTTGATCCGATGATATATGGGTTTGTCTATTTGAACTATATTTGTGTAAAAATAGCGGTCTTAATGATTCCTAAAGAAAATCCAGAAGAATTTTATTCACGTTTTCACGAACAATTAACAGATTCACAAGAATGGCCCGGCCCTTTTTTGTTTAAATTCATCATTAGAGGAGACCAACAGAAGGTAGAAAAATTAAAGCAACTATTTAAGAACAAACAAGCTAAGCTCAAACTTAAAAACTCGAGTAAGAAAACTTTTGTTAGCGTAACCTTTCTTGCCGAAATGGAAAACCCTACCGAAGTAATAAACATCTACAGAGCTGCAAGTACAATCGAAGGTATTATTACACTATAAACAAACAAAAATTTCAGTAATTCTTTAAAATACATTATTTTGCAAGGAATTACCCAACAATCCATCAAAACACTTCATGGAAGCATTACAATATAACTCAGAACGCACGCCTTTAATTATTCCCGAATATGGAAGACATCTTCATATTATGGTAGACCAAATGTTAGCAACCGAAGATCGAGAAGAGCGAAACAAAAAAGCCAAAGCCATTATTGGGGTGATGGGGAATTTGAATCCACATCTTCGAGATGTACCCGATTTTCAACACAAATTATGGGACCAGCTGTTCATCATGTCCGATTTCAATTTGGATGTTGATTGTCCTTACGAAAAGCCGCTTCGCGAGCTATTAGAAGAACGCCCACAACCCTTGACTTATCCTCAGAACTTTCCTAAATATCGCTTTTACGGCAACAACATCAAGAATATGATTGATGTGGCTCGAAATTGGGAAGCTGGTGAAATGAAAGATGCATTGGTTTTCAATATTGCAAACCACATGAAAAAATGCTTCTTGAGTTGGAATAAAGACACGGTTGATGATGAAGTTATCTTCAATCATTTGAGTGAACTTTCTGAAAAAACATTGGTGGTGAATCCAGAGTATTTACCGCTTACAGAAACTACTGAGTTTTTGAAATCCAAACCCAAAAATGGTAACGGTCCTAAGAGTAACCAAATGGTAAAACCAAAAAAAATGAACCGAAATAACCGTAAACGTTACTAATTAAATGGGATCATTTATCATAGAAGGGGGGCAGCACCTGAAGGGTGAAATTACACCACAAGGAGCAAAAAATGAGGTCTTACAGATTTTATGCGCTGTTTTATTAACTCCCGAACGCGTTACTATTAATAATATACCCGATATTATTGATGTCAACAAACTCATTCAACTGCTTCGTAACTTTGGAGTGAAGGTGGAACAGATTTCTTCTGGTTGCTATGCATTTCAAGCGGATGAAATTAACTTAGACTATCTTTCTTCTGATCAATATAAAATAGACGGTAGGGGTTTACGGGGCTCAATCATGTTGGTTGGTCCACTTTTAGCTCGCTTTGGAAAAGGAAGTATTCCTCGTCCTGGGGGTGACAAAATTGGAAGACGACGACTGGACACCCACTTTGAAGGCTTGATCAAGCTTGGAGCTCGTTTTAATTACAGTCGAGAAGAACATTTTTATACAGTCGAAGCCGAACAACTTGTTGGTAGTTCTATGTTATTGGACGAGGCCTCGGTTACAGGAACTGCCAATATCGTGATGGCCGCAGTTTTAGCTAAAGGTGAAACTACAATATACAACGCAGCCTGCGAACCTTACCTGCAGCAGCTGTGCTCCATGTTGAATCGTATGGGGGCTAAAATCAGTGGAATTGGTTCAAACTTATTGACTATTGAAGGAGTATCGGATCTGATGGGTACTGAACA
>CBFHHG010000025.1:0-21265 GCA_965655585.1 Candidatus Arcticimaribacter sp.
GCCACAGTGGGATGGGTAACATCAATAGTTCAACAAGCCGAAGCCTCACAAAAAAGAATCAATGACTTTCTGAAAGAAGAACCCAAAATAACCAGCGGCAGTTTAGATAAAACGATTGAAAAAGGGACTATTGAGTTTAAGAAGGTAAGCTTCATATACAAAGAAACTCAGATTCAGGCTGCAAAGAACATCAGTTTCAAACTCAATCCAGGGGAAACCCTCGGAATAATTGGAAAAACAGGCTCAGGAAAATCTACCATATTGGATTTAATTTGTCGTCTGTATGATGTAGATGAAGGATCGATTTTAATCGATGGTATTCCAATCCAAGACTATAACCTCTCAGGAATTCGATCTGAAATTGGGTATGTCCCTCAAAATCCTTTCCTCTTTTCCGAAAGTATTGAACGCAATATTCGTTTTGGCAAACAGGATGCCCATTTTGATGAAATTAA
Source organism: Candidatus Arcticimaribacter sp. (assembly GCA_965655585.1). Classification (GTDB taxonomy): domain Bacteria; phylum Bacteroidota; class Bacteroidia; order Flavobacteriales; family Flavobacteriaceae; genus Arcticimaribacter. The sequence continues at coordinate 456 of CBFHHG010000025.1, forward strand.
AGCTGCTGCACAAAGCGCTGCAGTAGCTGAGAACATTGAACAATTTAAAGAAGGATACAAAACCCTTTTGGGCGAGCGAGGAGTCACTCTTTCTGGTGGGCAAATTCAACGAATTTCAATTGCACGAGCTCTTATTAAAGACCCAAAAGTATTGTTGTTTGATGACTGTTTATCGGCAGTTGATGCGGATACAGAGGAAGAAATTCTAAAAAACTTAAAAGAGCGTTCGAAAGAAAAAACTACGCTAATTGTCAGTCATCGAATCTCATCTGTTAAAGACGCCAATTGTATCCTTGTTATCGATCAGGGGGCAATTATTGAGCAAGGAACCCACGCAGAGTTAATCCAAAAAGGCGGGTTTTACAAAGAATTATTCCAAAAACAAAATACAGAAAGACACCAATAATTTTTTTTTGTTTAATATTTTATCGATTTTTGTTAATAATTCTATAATTAAGTTAAACAAAAAAGAAGGCGTTGATGGAAATTAAGCAAGAAGACATATACTCAAAAGTACTACGTGCTGGAAGAAGAACATATTTTTTTGATATAAGAGAAACCAAAGCAAGCGACTATTATCTTACAATTACTGAAAGTAAAAAGTTTTCTAATGATGATGGAACTTTTTTTTATAAAAAACACAAAATATACCTCTACAAAGAAGATTTTGTAGAATTTCAAGACATTCTTGGCGAAATGATTGGTTATGTCATCAAAGAAAGAGGAGAAGAGGTTATTAGTGAACGTCATCAAAAAGATTTTAAACCCGAAGGTTCGAAAGTTGTTGCAAAAAACACAACAGAGGATTTTACCGATATTAATTTTGAAGATATCTAACTAATCTTTTTAACATCCTTCCCACTTCCGTTGTACCGTATTTTTTTTTACCTTTAAATGGAATATTGATTCCACTTAATTTATTAATTAGAAAATATAACTGTGAAAAAAACTACAACACTACTCGTCATACTATGGATGAGCTTCATCGGATATGCACAAACCGATGCGTCCTATTATCTCCCCGCTAGTCATCAATATGATTCCACTATCCCAACGCCGCAAAGCATATTGGGATTTAATGTAGGAGATTGGCATGTAAGTCACGATAAGCTATCGGAATACATGAGGGTATTGGCACAAGCTTCTGAACGCATCTCAATCGAAAACAGAGGGACCACCTATGAAGGCCGTCCACTTCTTCTTTTGACCATTACTAGTCCAAAGAATCATAAAAACATAGATCAAATCAAAAAGCAGCACATGTTGTTGTCTGAGCCTGAAGGTCAGCGTTTAGACCTCAACACCATGCCTGCAATAGTTTATCAGGGTTTCTCGATTCACGGAAATGAACCCAGTGGAGCAAATGCTGGTTTAATGGTTGCTTATCACCTTGCTGCATCGCAGGATGCTAGCGTAGCGGAGCTCCTCCAAGAGGTAGTCGTTTTGTTTGATCCGAGCTACAATCCTGATGGATTACAACGTTTTTCTCAATGGGCTAACACCCATAAAAGTAATATTCTCAATCCGGACTCAAACGACAGAGAGTATACTGAAGCCTGGCCGAGAGGGCGAACAAACCACTATTGGTTTGATATGAACCGCGATTGGCTTCCTGTTCAATTGCCCGAATCAAAAGTCCGCATCAAAAGTTTCACGGAATGGTTACCCAATATTCTTACAGATCATCACGAAATGGGCACTAACGCTACCTTCTTTTTTCAACCAGGAATTCAATCCCGAGTAAATCCGCTAACCCCAAAGATGAACCAAACCCTAACGCGGGAAATTGGAAATTTTCATGCTGAAGCACTAAATAAAATCGGATCTCTTTATTATACTGAAGAAAGCTACGATGACTTTTACTATGGAAAAGGATCTACCTACCCCGATGTAAACGGAAGTATTGGTATTCTATTTGAACAAGCAAGCTCAAGGGGTCATATTCAAGAGAGTGATAACGGTGTACTCACATTCCCATTCACAATAAGGAACCAGTTCAACACTGCTCTATCTACCCTAAAAGCCGCTAAAAATATGCGGATAAAACTTCTAGACTATCAAAGAAATTTTTATAGCGATGCCCTTAAAGAAGCAAGTCAAAGCAAACAAAAATCTATTGTATTTGGAAACAGTAAAGATCCTGCAACTGCCTATCGTTTAGCAGAAGTACTGAAACGCCATAAAATAAAAGTGCATTCTTTAGCTAAAAATACAACTGTAAAAGGGAAAAAATATGCCAAAGAAGCAAGTTATGTTGTTCCGCTGAATCAAAAGAAAAACAAGTTAATTCATGCTATGTTTGACACACAGACCAAATTCAAAGACAGCTTGTTTTATGATATTTCGGCATGGACGTTTCCTCTATCCTTTAACTTAAACTATTCTTTTGAAAAATCTACAGCCCTTGCCGGTCCTGAAATCAAAACACTAACAGTAGCCGATGATAAAGCAATAGAGCAATCTACTTATGCTTATCTTTTAGAAGGACACGGTTACTATACTCCTAAATTTCTATACCATCTTTTAAATGCTGGAATCCGAGTAAAGGTTGGTCTTAAACCTTTTTCAATTGAAGGAAATTCGTATGATTATGGAAGTCTAATGATTCCTGTAGCCAATCAAAACATGAATTCTGAGATGCTACACAACAAAATAAAAGAGGCTGCTTCTGGCCTTATGCTTACTATTCGTTCGGTAAGTACGGGACTTACAGAGGGTATCGATTTAGGGTCTCGGAATTTTGAGACCATTGAAAAGCCAAGTGTTGCTGTCTTGGTTGGCGATGGAGTACGAAGCTACGATGCTGGAGAAATATGGCATTTAATGGATACACAGTATGAAATTCCAGTAACTAAGATAGATGTACGTCAACTAAAAAGAATTGATTTGAGCCGTTACACCCACTTGATCATTCCAAGTTACTCTGGAAGTTTATTGAATTCCAGTGCCAAGAAAATTGAAAACTGGATTAAAACAGGGGGTTCTTTAGTTGCCTATCGAGATGCAATAAAGTGGGTAAACAAGTCTGAACTCGCAGCGGTTGAATTAAAATCATTTGAACGTGAGGCTACCGGAGTTGCTTTTGATCAGAAAGATAATTACCGTGGTGCACAAAACATTGGTGGGGCTATTTTCAATACAGACATTGACAGAAGCCATCCCATCAACTTCGGGATAGAACAAAGTACCTTGCCTATTTTTAGGAATTCCAGAATCTTTATGGAAGCCGACAAGCAGAGTTATTACAATCCAATTCGTTACACAAAAAATCCGCTTCTTAGTGGATACATTTCAAGTGAGCAAATGAATCTTTTAAAAGGGAGTGTACCATTTAAACATGTACGAAAAGGGAGTGGTAATATTATTCTTCTTACCGACAATACCAATTTTAGAGCTTATTGGTATGGCACCAATAAAGTTTTTGCAAACACTTTATTTTACGCAGATTTTATGCGTTAATATGATATGGTCTTTTAAAAAAATACCCAAAGAGAAGGTTCTCTTTGGGTATTTTTTGTTGGACTATTTTAAGGATTAGTTTTTAGTCTTAAAAACATGATCCAAAATCCAAGCTGGACCGACCAATAAGAATTTAAGATCATCTAAGAAAGAGGGCTTTTTACCTTCAATTTTATGTCCATAAAACTGAATAATCCAGGCCAAAACAAAAATCCCAACTGAAGCTTTCCATAAACTCATTTGAAGGGCCAATTGGAAATTCCCAAGAATACATAGAATTGAAAAAATCAAAATCAAAAATGCCATTTTCAATGATAACCGAATGTAAAAAATCATCAAAGGAAATAAGAAGGCGACACCCCAATTTGCGTACAAAGGATTTTCAATACCGGTTATGCTGGTAATAAGACCCGAAGGAATACTCATTAATAACCCAACAACCGAAAAGAAAATTGCGGGAACACAAAAATAGTGAATGATTTTATTGGTTTTATTCTGATGGCTTACTGCATAGGCATCAAGCAGTTGTTGTAATGTTTGCATATTGTTAATTTTTTATTGAAATTACAATTAATTATTTAAACCATCAAAATGGCCGTCACACCTTCAAAAATGCTTCCTTTACAAGAACAGGCACCCAACTTCAATTTATTGGATGTTCGTCTTGGTAAAAAGGTTTCCCTAGATAAGTTAAAAGGAGAAAAAGGAACTTTGATTGTTTTCATGTGTAATCATTGTCCGTTCGTAATTCATTTGTTGGAGCACTTCATCAGCCTTGCTGAAGAAGTGAAACCACAAGGCATTGCAACCGTTGCTATTTCAAGTAACGATATCGAGAATTACCCCCAAGATGGGCCACAACAAATGCAAACCCTTTGTGAGGAATACGGAATCTCTTTCCCCTACCTATACGATCCTACGCAAGAAGTAGCCCAAGCATATGATGCTGCCTGTACCCCTGACTTTTACCTTTTTGATGAACAAAATAAATTGGTATATCGTGGGCGATATGATGGATCAAGGCCCCAATCGGGAACGCCGATTACGGGAGAAGATTTGAAAAATGCAGCCTTGAATTTAATCCATAAAAAACCCATATCCGAAAATCAATTTCCGAGTATGGGTTGTAATATCAAGTGGAAGTAAAGCTGTGTTACTACTTAAAATCTACTAACTCAACTTCAAACCGAAGGGTAGCGTCTGGTGGAATTACACCTCCTGCACCAGCAGAACCATATCCTAAATCAGCAGGGATGATAAAGGTAGCTTTAGCTCCTTTAGACAATAAGGCAATTCCTTCGTCCCAACCTTTGATTACTTGACCTACCCCCAAAGGGAAATCAATGGGAGCATTTCGTTTGTATGAAGAATCAAAAACAGTTCCATCGAGCAGGCTTCCTTTATAATGTACAGAAACGTTTTGCCCTTGGCTAGGAGTAGCACCAGTTCCTGGAGTTTCTATTTTATAAAACAACCCAGAGGCTGTTTTATCATAACCAGCTGTTACACTGGCTAGAGCAGCTTCCCGAGCTTTCTTCTGTTCTTCTATTGCTTTCAATCGGTTGGCTTCAAAATTTGTAAAAGCATCAGCAGCATCAAAAGCTTCAGCTTCTTGACCTACACGAATAATTTCTAGGGTATCAATGGTATCATTTTGTGCAATTGCATCGACAACTTCTTGCCCTTCAACCACACTTCCAAAAACGGTATGCTTTCCGTCTAACCAAGGTGTAGCAATATGGGTAATAAAAAACTGGCTACCGTTTGTACCAGGTCCAGCATTGGCCATTGATAAGATACCAGGTTTGTCGTGCTTTAAATCTGGGTGAAATTCATCATTAAATTGATATCCAGGTCCTCCAACTCCCGATCCTTGAGGGCAACCTCCTTGAACCATAAATTCTTCGATAACTCTGTGAAATTTTAAACCATTGTAATAGGGAGTCCCATCCGCTTGAACATCATTTTTAATAGTTCCTTCTGCAAGACCTACAAAATTCCCCACTGTTCCTGGAGTTTCAGCGTAGGTAAGTGAAAGTAAAATTGCTCCTTTAGGAGTAGAAAACTTAGCGTATAAACCGTCTTTCATCTGTTGTATGTTGTTGTTTTTAAAGCAGCAAAGATAAAGAAGAGTAGACGAGTAAATCGAAAAAAAGAAAAAAATTAATTTGCAACTTCACTCATAAACTTAATGCGGTAAAGTCGAATATCTTCTTCTTCGTATTCCCCATCAAACTCTTCTATTGCCAGAGCAATATCGTCCGATTCAGCTTCCATAAAGTATTCGTGTAGTTCTTCTTGCTGATCTTCATCGAGTAATTCATCAATCCAATAACTGATATTCAACTTGGTTCCTGAAAAAACAATGGTTTCCATTTCTTCTACAAACGCGATCATATTCATTCCTTTTGCCGCTGCAATATCGTCTAGTGGTAATTTGCGATCTACATTTTGAATCATATACAATTTGAGCGCCGAATTAGCACCCGTACTTTTGACGATTAAATCGTCTGCTCTTAGAATCTCATTTTCTTCTACATATGACTTTATGGCAACTAAAAAATCCTGCCCATACTTAAGGGCCTTTCCTTCTCCTACACCATTGATGTTTTTAAGTTCTTCCAGCGATATTGGATATTTAAAAGACATTTCACTTAGTGAATTCTCTTGAAAAACAGTATAGGGTGGAACACTCGCTTTGTCCGCTACTTTTTTACGAAGACCTAGGAGTAACTTAAATAATTTTTCGTCAGCAATAACTTCTCTTTTGATGGGAGTTGACGTATTGCGATGTGCTGCAAAATCGTGATCCTCGGTCATCATGAAGGAATAGGGGTTTGCATAAAACTCCTTTCCTTTTGCTGTAATCTTGACTACACCATAGGTTTCTATTTCTTTGGCAAGAAATTTGGCTACAATTGCCTGTCTGATTAGAGCCATCCAAAAGGAAGCTTGCTTATCCCTTCCTTTACCAAAAACATCTAATTCACTCGTTTTATGGCTATTAATTATGGCGTTGGGTTGCCCTAATAATGTTTTAACGAGCTCTTTCGATTTGAATAATTCTCTGGTTTGCTTAACCACATCTAGCAGTAGTTGCAGCTCTTGTTGGGCCTCAACTTTTTTCTTAGGAAAACGCATATTATCATCCATTGCGCCCCCTAAACCTGTTTCATTGTCGAAGTCTTCGCCGAAATAATGTAAAATAAATTTTCGCCTAGAAATTGACGTTTCTGCAAAGGCAACCATTTCATTCAAAAGAGCAAAACCAATTTCTTGTTCAGCAACCGGTTTTCCAGACATAAACTTTTCGAGTTTTTCAATGTCTTTGTACGAATAAAAAGCCAAACAATGTCCTTCTCCTCCATCACGTCCAGCACGACCAGTTTCTTGATAATAACTTTCAATACTTTTGGGAATGTCATGATGTATTACAAAGCGAACATCGGGTTTGTCGATTCCCATTCCAAATGCAATCGTTGCAACAACCACATCGCAGTCTTCCTTTAGAAAGCGATCTTGATTTCGAGCCCGTGTTTTATTGTCGAGGCCGGCATGATAAGGAATAGCATTGATGTTATTAACCTGAAGGGTTTGAGCCAATTGCGTTACTTTTTTTCGAGATAAGCAGTATATGATTCCTGATTTACCTTGATTTTGTTTTACAAAACGGATGATGTTGGCTTCAACTTGATCGTCTTTGGGTTGTACTTCGTAATATAAATTAGGCCGATTGAAGGATGCTCTATAGAGGGTGGCGTCTGGAATTTTTAAATTCTTTAATATATCTTCTTGAACTTTAGGAGTCGCTGTAGCTGTAAGCGCAATTATTGGGAGGTTTTTTTCAATTTTCTCAAGCATGACACGAAGGTTCCTATATTCGGGTCTAAAATCATGTCCCCATTCCGAAATACAGTGTGCCTCGTCGATCGCTAAAAAGGACAATTCAACGGTTTTTAAAAATTCTATTGTGTCCTCTTTTACTAAAGATTCTGGTGCAACAAACAACAGTTTAGTCACTCCATTGATGATATCCTCTTTAACCTTAATAATGGCAGTTTTGGTAAGCGATGAATTCAACACATGAGCAATTCCTTCGTCTGAAGAAATGCCGCGTATTGCATCGACCTGATTTTTCATTAATGCAATTAAAGGTGAAACAACAATTGCCGTCCCAGGTGAAATAAGAGCTGGAAGTTGGTAACAAAGAGATTTACCTCCTCCAGTTGGCATAATTACAAAAGAATCTTTGCCTTCGAGAAGATTTTCAATCACTGGTTCTTGCAAACCTTTGAATTCAGAAAAACCAAAATATTTCTTAAGTTCTCGTTGAAGCGGAGTATGCGACATTTAATTACGTCTTTGAATCAAAATTATTTACATTTGTACCACTAAATATAACACTTAGTTTACTAATCCCATTAAATAACACCAACAATTGTTAGATAAAAAACAGATTTTAGAAAACGCAAGAGAAACCTTGGAACTTGAATCTAAGGCGATACATGACGTAATTGCAACTCTAGATGATGAATTTGCTTCTACTGTAGCCTATTTATCTGATTTTAAAGGAAGAGTTATTATTACTGGGATCGGAAAGAGTGCTGTAATCGCAATGAAAATCGTTGCAACTCTGAACTCTACGGGTACTGCAGCTGTTTTCATGCATGCTGCTGATGCCATTCATGGCGATTTAGGGATCATCCAGAAAGACGACGCCGTAATTTGTATATCAAAAAGTGGTAATTCACCAGAAATTCAAGCCTTAATTCCCTTCATAAAAAAACGAGGGAATTTGGTGGTTGCTTTTACCGCCAATTCAGATTCTTATCTTGCGAAAACCGCAGACAAGGTAATCAGCACCTATGTCGAGAAAGAAGCTTGTCCCAACAACCTCGCGCCAACAACCAGTACAACAGTACAATTAGCCATCGGTGATGCCTTAGCTATTTGTCTTTTAAAAGTCAAGAATTTTGATGCGCAGGATTTCGCTCAACATCATCCTGGAGGAGCCTTAGGTAAAAAATTATACCTCACAGTGGGTGATCTAGCAAAAAAACACGAACGCCCGTCTGTGATGCTTAATTCATCGGTGAAAGATGTTATTTCAGAAATCTCAAAAAAGAGATTAGGTGCTACCATTGTTGTTGATCAAAAAAAAATAGTAGGTATCATAACCGACGGAGACATCAGAAGAATGCTTGAAAAACACAATGACATCCGCTCCTTAACTGCTGCAGACATCATGTCTAAAAACCCTATAACAGCCGATCCTGAGCTTTTAGCTTTTGATGTTTTAACAACATTAAAAACAAAAGGAATCGGTCAACTTATAGTACAAGACTCCTCTGGCGTTTATTACGGTATGATTCATATCTTAGATCTAATTAAAGAAGGTATTCAATAATGACGGAAAACTCAAACGAAATGTCGTTTTTAGATCACCTCGAGGAACTTCGCTGGCATTTAATACGTTCAACTTTAGCAATTGTTCTCATTGCATCAGTAGCCTTTATTGCAAAGGATTTTATTTTCGACACCATTTTATTTGGTCCCAAAAAGATTGACTTTTTTACTTATGAATTATTTTGTAAACTTTCAAAATCGTTAGGTCAAGGAAACAGTCTTTGCATTGACGAGATGCCTTTTAGGATTCAAAGTAGAACCATGTCTGGGCAGTTCTCAGCTCACCTTTGGACTTCGCTTACGGCTGGATTTATCCTTGCTTTTCCCTATATATTATTTGAGTTTTGGAGGTTTATTAGCCCTGGACTTCATGTATCAGAACGTAAAAACGCAAGAGGTTTTATTTTTATAGCATCCATTCTGTTTTTCATTGGTGTACTTTTTGGATACTACATTGTCACACCCCTATCGATTAACTTTTTAGGGAATTATACGGTAAGTAGCGAAGTTTTCAACGACTTTGACTTGAGTAGTTATATCAGTTTACTCAGGGCTTCAGTACTCTCCTCTGGCCTAATCTTTGAACTTCCCATTCTGATGTATTTTTTAACCAAAATAGGCTTAGTAACACCCACCTTTTTAAAAAACAATAGAAAATTTGCTATCGTCATTGTTTTGATTTTATCAGCAGTAATTACACCACCCGACATAGCAAGTCAAGTCATTGTTACTATCCCTATTTTGATCTTGTATGAAGTGAGTATTTTCATTTCCAAGATTGTATATAATCGCCAACAAAAAGAGCTGAAAAATGTCTGATATTGTAGATGAATTCAATGCGTATCGTTCAAAAATGAATGATAAGATTTTAGGAGAAAACTCCAAGCTAATCAAACGGATTTTTAATCTCGACTCCAATGCATATCAAGCCGGAGCCCTAGATCATAAAACAAAAGAATTATTAGGACTAGTAGCCTCTACAGTACTCCGATGTGATGATTGCATTCAATACCACCTAGAAGAATGTCATAAGGAGAACATTTCCAAAGCTGCCGTTATCGAAAGTTTAGAAATTGCTACTTTAGTAGGAGGAACAATCGTTATTCCTCATCTCAGAAAAGCGTTCGAATATTGGGAAGCCCTTGAACAAAAAGAATAATATGCAGTTAAGAGCAGAAAACATAGTCAAGTCATACAAAGGACGGGAAGTTGTAAAAGGTATTTCCATAGAAGTTAATCAAGGGGAGATTGTTGGGTTATTAGGCCCAAATGGTGCTGGTAAAACAACCTCTTTCTATATGATTGTTGGCCTAGTAAAACCCAATGGTGGTTCTATCCATCTAGACGATACAGAAATAACCACCTACCCAATGTATCAACGAGCCCAAAACGGGATTGGTTATTTGGCTCAAGAAGCTTCCGTTTTCAGAAAACTGAGTGTTGAAGACAATATTCTCAGCGTCCTTCAATTGACATCTTTGTCTAAAAAGCAACAAAAAGAAAAAATGGAATCTCTTCTTGAAGAGTTTGGTTTGAACCACATCCGGAAAAATAGAGGCGATTTATTATCCGGAGGAGAACGTAGAAGAACCGAAATTGCTCGAGCTCTTGCTACTGACCCTAAGTTTGTTCTTCTTGACGAGCCCTTCGCGGGGGTTGATCCAGTAGCAGTTGAAGACATTCAGCGTATCATTGCTCATCTCAAAAAGAAAAATATCGGAATTCTCATCACCGATCATAATGTACAAGAAACGCTTGCCATCACAGACAAAACTTATTTGATGTTTGAAGGCGGAATTTTAAAGGCTGGAACTCCTGAGGAGCTGGCAGCTGATCCTATGGTTCGCAAAGTATACTTAGGGCAGAATTTTGAATTGAGAAAAACAAAACTTGAATTTTAAATCCCAAAAACATTTTTCAAAAGACTGAGTACGATATAAGTTATTATAATAACGATCAAGGCAGCAAATCCCAAAATATAGAACATTACTATCGATATTAGAAGCAAGATAAGTAGGAAAATGATAGCCCAAGGATCGGATCGACTAAAGCCCTTTAAAGCAATCATCTTCCAATGAATATTCATAAAGAAAACCGATAAAACAACAATTATACTCAGGGCAATGGGAGTTAGTACAAACCCCTTTATACTCACAAGCGAAGGATGTTGAATGAATAAGGGTAAGGCCACTATAAAAAGAGCAACTGCAGGCGTTGGAACACCTCTAAAGAAAGATACCTTCTCTGTTATAAGATTGAACCTAGCCAACCTAAAGGCAGCGCCTAACGGAATTAAAAAACCAATTAACGCTAAGGGAACGATCGTGAAAATCAAAGAAAAATTTTCGTATTGGTAAAAGAAATCGACACTTTTAGCTCCAGAAATCACAAACAATTGATACATCACAACTCCAGGAACAAAACCACTGGTTATCATATCGGCTAAGGAGTCTAATTGAACACCTAAAGCACTTTCAACGTTCAGAATTCGCGCGAAAAACCCATCGAAAAAATCAAAAAAAACACCCAGCATTACGGCCACCAATGCCGCTTGAAAGAAATGAGAAAAAGCTAAGAAAACTGCGGCACAACCACAAAACAAATTCAGTAATGTGAAGATATGTGGAATGCTTTTTCTAATCATGCTAAAAATAATTTACACGAAAATAACAGATTAAACTAAGATTAAGACTTCCTGAAAGCATAATTTTATGATAAAAGATAATCTGAGTTCAATTATTGAATCAAAAAAACTTAATAAAGAGATTCTCATTTAAAAACTAAAAATTAACTTTCGAAAAAATTGAATGGTGAAGCAAAACTACATTCTGATTCTTCTTTCCGGGATTCTTTTAAGTTTAGGGTGGCCGACCTATGGTTCGCCTATCCTTTTGTTTATTGCTTTAGTTCCCCTACTCGACTTTGTTCAGCAAGTTCGAGATTCCACTCTGAAAAATAAAAACACAACCGTTTTTTTATACGCGTATGCTGCATTCCTTATTTGGAATATTTGGACAACTTGGTGGATTTATAACTCTTCTGTTTTTGGAGCTGTATTTGCAATTCTTTGTAACAGTAGTTTTTATGCTATTTTGATTACACTATATCATTGGTCGTTAAAAAGATTCCAAATACAGTTTTTGTCGGCTGTTTTTTTTATTAGTGCCTGGATATCATTTGAAAAGTTTCATTTATTCTGGGATTTTTCATGGCCCTGGCTTAATCTTGGGAATGCTTTTTCGGAAAATATTTACTGGATTCAGTGGTATGAATACACAGGTGTTTTTGGTGGCTCACTATGGGTACTGGTAATCAACTTCTTTTTTCTTAATCAATACCAGGCTTACAAAAAACACGGGTCTTATCCCTTATTGATTAAAAAAAGCATTCCGGGTTTACTCGGAATTGCACTCCCAATTTGCTGTTCTTTAATTATATTCATGAACTATGAAGAGCCAAAGGCGTTTACAGAAGTTGTTGTTATACAGCCCAACATAGATCCGTATGAAGAAAAATATAAACAAACCAACGAAGATTTTAAAAAATTGCTAATTGATCTTTCTTCTAAACACCTTACCCCAAACACTTCCTTTCTTATAACGCCCGAAACCTATTTCACAGAAGGTAGCGGATTTGATATTGATACTTTCGAAAATTCTGAATTCAACAGATCACTCAAAAATTTCGTGTCGTCCCATAAGTCACTCAATTTAATTGCGGGAACTCAATTCTACAAAATTCATAGAACTAAAAACGAACCTACCCCAACCGCAAATAAAATTAATACTAATTTTTGGGCCGACTTTTATAATTCTGCAATTCAAATTACTCCCGCACAAAAAGGAGTCATTTATCACAAATCTAAATTGGTAGTTGGAGTCGAAAACATGCCCTACAAAAGCTTTTTCAAACCCCTACTCGGAGAATTTATGTTGGATTTAGGTGGAACGGTTTCTAGTCGAGCAACACAAAAAAACCGAACAGTTTTTACTCATTCAAAGGGAGGTCCTCAAATAGCCCCCATCATATGTTACGAATCTATCTACGGTGAATTTGTAACAGAATATGCTCGTAATGGAGCTCAATTTTTTAGCATTCTAACAAACGACGCTTGGTGGGGCAATACACAAGGGCATAAGCAACTGCTCAGTTACGCAAGATTGCGCGCGATTGAAAACAGGCGGGCTATCGCACGGAGTGCTAACACAGGTATAAGTGCTTTTATCGATGCCCAGGGTCGGATCAGTACCTCTTTAGGCTACGAAAAGCAGGGCGCTTTAAAGGGCTCGGTAGGGCTTAATAGCGAATTGACATTCTATTCTAAATACGGAGATTATATTGCTGATTTGTCTAAGCACAGCTTTGGAATATTACTTTTATTTTCTTTAGGCCGTATATTTCGAAAAAAGTCATGATTCAACACTATTTTAAGTTTTTATTTTTCAAGCTATACGCGACCAATCAACATGGGGTACATTCGCCTTTTCTCTATGCTTTGGTTTGTTTTTGTTTTTACAATACCTCCTGGAACAGAAAAGGGTTAAAACCCTGGAAGTCTAAAATGCACAATAGGATTGCAATCGAAATAACTAAACAACTTCATCTTTTTGTGAAACAAGCGTGTACTGATTTTCAAATAGATCTCCTTAAAGTAATCCACACAAGAAATAAGACCTTGGCACAATGGATTGAAGAACAAAAAATTGAGGACAAGCCCCACATAACTTTAATCGATAACCTCCATCTACAACGTGGAAGCTGGAACGACTTCAAAAATAAATCGCAATACATACACCTAGACTTATTTTTTTACGGGATCGTAATCCACCGGCCACAACAAACAGCAGAAACGTTTTTTCTAAAGGTTTTTTAAATTAACTCTTTAAAATCGACTAATTTTACAGAGATGCATGATAGTGTTTTGAAACTTATTGGTCTGATAATTGGTTATTTTATCATTAGAAAATTTCTTTTTAAGAAAAAAAAAGGTAAGAAGATGAGTTATCGTAGACGTTATGATTTAAGAAAAAAGGAAAAGACCAATGAAGAAAATTAAGGTATATACAAAAACGGGAGACAGCGGCACAACAGGATTGTTTTCGGGACAACGAGTACCCAAACACCATGTGCGCATCAAGGCATATGGCACCGTTGATGAGTTGAATAGTTGGATTGGACATATCCGAAGTCAACAAATCAATCCCGAGCAAGCGGAAGAACTGATCAAAATTCAACACGATCTCCTGTATATTGGATCTGAATTGGCCAATAACGATAGGGATTCTTCTGCAACTGGAATCGATACAATTAGTGAAGATGCAGTATCATTGCTCGAAAACTGGATTGATCGTATGACAGAAGAATTGCCTCCCCTAAAGAATTTTGTGATTCCCGGTGGTCATATCAATGTTTCTAATGCCCATTTAGCACGATGTGTATGTAGAAGAGCTGAGCGCTTCATCACGGAACTGAATACCCTAACACAAACCAATCCCATCATTATTTTTTACATCAACCGTCTTTCGGATTACTTATTTACATTAGCTCGAAAATTTGCTTTTGATTCTGAAATTGAAGAAATAAAGTGGACACCAAGACAAAAAAAATAGATTTTGCTTGTCGGTATGGTATAAAAATTTATTTTTGCAAAAAATAAATTCATGTATTGGACATTAGAACTAGCTTCCTACCTTAGTGATGCCCCTTGGCCAGCATCAAAAGACGAATTAATTGACTTTTCAATTCGAACTGGAGCCCCATTAGAAGTTGTAGAAAATTTACAATCTATGGAAGATGAAGGAGATGTGTATGAATCCATTGAAGAGATTTGGCCTGATTTCCCTTCAGATGAAGATTATCTTTGGAATGAAGACGAATACTAAACAACTATCCACATAAAGTCTCTTCGGAGGCTTTTTTTTTACTTAAATTTGAGTGCTTAATTAAGAGTCCCTATGAGTATTTTAAATACAATATTAAAAACCTTTGTCGGCGATAAGTCGAAAAAAGATATCCGTGCGATCCAACACCTAGTGGATCAAATCAATAAACATCAACTTGAATTCGAAGGTCTTTCGAATGATGAATTGCGTGATAAAACAACTGATTTTAAGGCTAAAATTATTGAGAAACGCAAATCTATAGACCAAGAAATTAGTGATTTGAATACACAACTCCAAGGTCTAACAGATATCGACCAACGGGAAGAAATTTATAATAAAATTGACGTTTTAGAAGCTGAAGCTCTGGTCTTGACCGAAACTTGTTTGGATGAAATACTTCCAGAAGCATTTGCAGTTGTAAAAGAAACTGCAAGACGTTTTGTTCACAACACCCACCTACGCGTAAAAGCCTCTCCTCGTGACCGTGAATTTGCACAAGACAAAGGCTATGTCGTTCTTGAAGGTGATGACGCCATTTGGGCAAACAGCTGGGATGCCGCTGGAAAACCCATCACTTGGGATATGATTCACTACGATGTTCAGCTGATAGGAGGAATCACATTACATCAAGGTAAAATTGCAGAAATGCAAACTGGAGAAGGAAAAACTTTAGTGGCAACACTTCCGGTTTACTTAAATGCTTTGGTAGGGAAAGGAGTACATCTGGTAACAGTTAATGATTATTTAGCCAAACGAGATAGTGCATGGATGGCGCCTTTATTTGAGTTTCATGGGATGACCATTGATTGTATCGATTATCATCCATCAAACAGTCCCGAGAGAAGAGCGGCCTACCTCGCAGACATTACTTATGGAACCAACAATGAATTTGGATTTGATTACCTACGCGATAATATGTCGCACACCCCTGAAGATTTAGTCCAACGAAAGCATCATTATGCCATCGTAGATGAAGTAGATTCTGTTTTAGTAGATGATGCTCGAACTCCTTTGATTATTTCGGGACCTGTACCTCAAGGAGATCGTCATGAGTTTGATCAATTACGTCCTAAGGTTGCAGATTTATTTTCAAGACAAAAAACCTTGCTCGCCTCCGTTTTAGTTGAAGCTAAAAAGAAAATTGCAGCAGGAGACACCACAGAAGGTGCTGTGCTTTTACTAAGAGCCTATAGAGGTTTACCTAAAAATAAAGCATTAATTAAGTTTCTGAGTGAAGAAGGAATTAAACAATTACTTCAAAAAACAGAAAACACCTATATGCAAGATAACAATAGAGAAATGCACATCATTGATGCTGATCTCTATTTTGTTATTGACGAAAAAAACAACCAGGTTGACCTTACAGAAAAAGGGGTTGAATATCTTTCTGAAAGTGTGCAAGAAGATAACTTTTTTGTTCTTCCAGACATCGGAATGGAAATTGCCAAGATCGAAAAATCTGGATTAAGCTCTGAAGAAGAAGCTGCTAAAAAAGAGGTGCTTTTTAAAGATTTTGGAATCAAAAGTGAACGTATCCATACGATGACACAGCTGTTTAAGGCCTATACTCTTTTTGAAAAAGACACGGAGTATGTGGTCATGGACAACAAGGTTATGATTGTCGATGAGCAAACCGGGCGTATCATGGATGGGAGACGTTATTCCGATGGATTGCACCAAGCCATAGAGGCAAAAGAAGATGTTAAGATAGAAGCAGCCACGCAAACTTTTGCTACGGTAACCCTTCAAAACTATTTCAGAATGTACCACAAGCTTTCTGGAATGACTGGTACAGCTGTAACTGAAGCAGGTGAATTCTGGGAAATCTACAAACTCGATGTAGTAGAAATTCCAACTAACAGACCCATTGCTCGGAAGGATGAAGACGATCTTATTTACAAAACCAAAAGGGAAAAATACAACGCAGTAATTGAAGAAGTAACGAAGCTTTCAGAAGCTGGGAGGCCTGTTTTAATCGGGACTACATCGGTTGAAATCTCTGAATTACTGAGTAAAATGTTACACCTAAGAAAGGTGAAACACAATGTACTAAACGCCAAGCTACACAAGAAAGAAGCTGATATTGTAGCTGAAGCTGGAAACCCAGGAATTGTTACTATTGCAACCAATATGGCAGGTCGTGGAACGGATATCAAACTGTCTGACGAAGTAAAAGCGTCGGGTGGACTCGCAATCGTTGGTACGGAGCGACACGATTCTAGACGTGTAGACAGACAGCTTCGCGGACGTTCGGGAAGACAAGGAGATCCAGGAAGTTCTCAATTCTTTGTTTCACTTGAGGATAACCTTATGCGTTTATTCGGATCCGATCGTGTAGCCAAAGTAATGGATCGAATGGGTCTTGAAGAAGGTGAAGTTATTCAGCATTCTATGATGACAAAATCTATTGAGCGGGCTCAAAAGAAAGTTGAAGAAAACAACTTTGGGATTCGTAAACGTCTCTTGGAATACGATGATGTGATGAATGCCCAACGCGAGGTTATTTACAAACGACGAAAACACGCCCTACGAGGAGATCGCCTAAAAGTTGATATCGCCAATATGCTTTTTGAAGTATGTGAAGATATTGCTGTCAACAACAAACAAACCGATGATTTCAAAAACTTTGAATTTGAAATCATCAGTAACTTTTCGATAACAGCTCCCGTTTTAGAAGATGAATTTTCTTCAATGACTGAAAGAGAATTAACAGATAAATTATACGAAACTGTACATCAGTACTACCAACAAAAAACAGAGATAAACGCTACACTTACCTTTCCCGTAATCAAGCAAGTGTTCGAAAATCCAAATAATAAATACGAGAAAATCGTAGTCCCTTTTACCGATGGTACCAAAACATTGAACGTTGTAACCCACCTAGAAACGGCCTACAACACCAAAGGTAAAAACCTGATAGAAGATTTTGAACGTAACATAACCTTGGCTTTAATAGATGAAACTTGGAAAAATCATTTACGCAAAATGGATGAGCTCAAGCAATCTGTTCAGCTTGCAGTGCACGAACAAAAAGATCCTTTACTGATCTATAAGTTTGAGGCCTTTGAATTGTTCCGCGGAATGATGGGACGCTTGAATAAAGAAGTCCTTTCCTTTTTACTGAAAGGCTCTATTCCAACCAATAGTAATTCTGGAATTCAGGAAGCCAAAAGACCCAGTCGAAGAGAAAAACTAAAAACCAGCAAGGATGATGTTTTAAACACGGAAGAATTAGCTGCTAAAAGTCGTTCTATTGGTGCAGGTGCTGGACAAAAGTCCAGACCAACCATCGAAACAGTTGTTCGCGACTTACCCAAAATTGGACGTAATGATCGTGTTACGATTAAGAATGTTCAAAACGGAGAAAGTAAGGAATTGAAATTCAAACAAGCTGAACCGCTCATTTCTAGTGGTCAATGGGTATTGGTAGGAAAGAATTAATTTGTACTTTTAAAGTGTAAATTCTATTTATGGAACAATATGCAGCGGTACTTTTATGGGCAATTCCAGGTTTTCTTATTCTAATTATCATAGAAATAGCCTACGGTCATTTTACAAATAAGCAAACCTATACCTTTATGGATACGCTTGCGAGCCTTAGTTCGGGAATGACCAATACACTAAAAGATGCTTTAGGCTTAGTATTAATAGTTATATCGTATCCTTTTATTCTCGACTACCTAGCTGTAATTGAACTGGAAACTTCTCTAGGTCTTTACCTGATTGCATTCATCTGTATAGATTTTGCAAGTTATTGGAACCATCGACTGAATCACAAAATCAATGTGTTTTGGAACATACACGTCATCCATCACAGCAGCGAAGAATTTAATCTGGCGTGTGCCCTGAGGCAAAGTATTTCAGGCTTACTTGGTTATGGTGCTTTGTTCTTAATCCCTGCGGCAATTTTAGGTGTTCCTGCGGCAATTATCAGTGTACTAGCTCCATTGCATTTGTTTGGACAGTTTTGGTATCATACCCGACATATTGGAAAATTAGGATGGCTCGAATATATTTTAGTTAC
Organism: Candidatus Arcticimaribacter sp.; assembly: GCA_965655585.1. Taxonomy (GTDB): domain Bacteria; phylum Bacteroidota; class Bacteroidia; order Flavobacteriales; family Flavobacteriaceae; genus Arcticimaribacter. The sequence continues at coordinate 19,227 of CBFHHG010000025.1, forward strand.
CCCGTCACAACATCGTGTACACCATGCGATCAACCCGATTTATATTGATAAAAATCTTTCCGCAATCTTTTGTGTTTGGGATCGAATGTTCGGAACCTTTCAAGAAGAACTTGATGAGGAAGCACCCGTATATGGTGTGTTAAAACCTGTTCAAAGTTGGAATCCAATTTTGATTAATTTTCAGCATTTCTGGGCTATTCTCTGCGATGCTTGGTATGCAAAACGTTGGGTAGATAAGCTGAGAATCTGGTTTATGCCCACGGGTTGGAGACCAAAGGATGTTGCAGAACGATTTCCTCGATCGATAATAGAAGATGTACATACTATGGAAAAGTATAATCCCCAATACACTTTTATTCAAAAAGCAATAGGGGTATTTCATTTTACTGCCATCAACATTATGATACTTTATTTTCTTGCTAATTTTGCAGAACTTAGTGTGCAATTTCGATTAATTTTTGGCTGTATCATTTTCATCAGTATTTTTGGTTTCACCTCTCTAATGGATCTACATTCTTGGGCTATAAAATTTCAAATATTCAGCGGATGTATCGGGTTATTACTTCTTTGGATTCCCAATACACAACCCCTCTTTACAGAGCTTTTTAACTTACAAATGGGGTTAACTATTTACTTTGCGTTTAGTTTATTGTTTACCTATTGGAATATGGCCGCAGTATCACCTCACACCCAACGTACCTAGTTGTATGGCGATCGATTGTTTGATCCTAGGTCCTGCCTACCCTTACCGTGGTGGTATTGCAGATACGAATCATGCCTTTGCAACAGCATTAGTCAATCAAAACATCAAGGTAGAAATTTGGACGTTTACCGCCTTATATCCTGACGTTTTATTCCCAGGAACATCTCAATTCGATGTTAATGAACAATCGTTTCCTTTTGCTATTCACCGAAAAATACATGCGTACAATCCCTTTGGGTGGGCAGCAGTTGCAAAAGAAATCAATACATTAAAACCCAAAAGAGTAGTTTTTCGGTATTGGACTCCCCTATTGGCTTTCGCTTGGGGAACTATCGCAAAAAAGTTGAAACCAGAAATTAACACAATTGCGCTGATCGATAATTGGACGGCACATGAGCCCAAACCCTGGGACCGTAGCTTGAACCGCTATTTTTCGAGTAAAGTGAATCAAATAACTACCCTATCTGAAGCAGTATACACAGAAATAATTGCTGATGTAAACCTTCCAGTAAACAAAGGTTTTCATCCCATAAACGAAGGTTTACCTCCAGCAATATCTAAAATTTTAGCGCGGAAAAAACTAGGGCTTTCTAGTGAAAAGCCACTGGTACTTTTCTTTGGCTTGGTTCGACAGTACAAAGGCGTGGATCTTTTAATTGATGCATTTGCCCAAGATTCTTTATTGAACTCCACAACAGAATTAATGATCGTAGGGGAGTTTTACAATACGATTGAACTCTATAGAAAACAAATACAATCCCTTGGTCTCGACAAACGTATTCGTATAGTAAATGAATTTGTTTCTTTTGAGGTAGCTCGAGATTATTTCTGTGCTGCCGATATTGTCGCTCAACCCTATAAAACTGCTACTCAGAGTGGTGTTACTCCCCTAGCCTATCATTACGAAGTTCCGCTAGTTGTAACAGATTTAGCCGGACTCAGTGCACCCATACGAGCGGATAAAACAGGAAGAATATGCGAAAAGAATGCGGGAAGTATTGCATTAGCCATTGAAGAACTTTTATCGGATAAGGCCCAAGCAAAGGCAAAAGCTAATTTGAAAAAAGCAAAAAAAAATTACAGTTGGAAGGCATTTGTTCAGCAATGGCTTTCTTTTACTAACCAATAACTAACCCCCTCATTTTTCTTAAAAGTACCTTCCTCAACTATTTAGTGATTTTTTTGTAGTTTCATGATGTTAAAATTTACCCTTAATCACCTAACCCATAAATTAACCTACCCCTATGGAACTTCTCTTTCAAATAATACTCGTCATACATATCGTATCAGGATTGTTGGGTCTTTTGACGGGGACCATCAATATAGTCCAGAAAAA
>CBFHHG010000026.1:0-21170 GCA_965655585.1 Candidatus Arcticimaribacter sp.
GCAGGACGTCCAGGAGATCACAAAATAACGGGAGATTTAGTTTTCAAGAACAACGGTATGGAATCTAGAATTCCAGTTGATCAAATGTACTCCGTAATTGCAAAACCAAATTCGGCTGTAATTTCTGCTGACAAAATGAATGTAGTATACCGAGGAGTCGCTAATCCAATGACAATTTCTATCCCTGGTATTCCCGACAATAAAATCAGTGCATCTGCACCCGGTCTTAAAAGGCTCAGAGGGAGTAAGTTTATCATGAATCCTGGTAAAGGAAGAGAGATAAAAATTACTGCCAGCGGTACTTTACCCGATGGTCAAAGAGTTTCAACTTCTACTAAGTTTAGAATTAAAGATATTCCAAGACCAACAGGAACTGTTCGAGGTCAAATGGGTACCATCAAAATCCCTAAAAACAATTTATCTATAGCAACTATTGGTGCGGTATTAGATGATTTTGATTTTGATATTAAGTTGAAAACGGTGAGCTTTAAATTCAAAGTTCCAGGGCAAGCAACTATTTCTGTAAATGGAAATAAGCTGGATACAAAAGCCAAGGGAGCTTTACGAAGAGCTAAAGCGGGACAATCTATTCAAATCTTTGATATAAAAGTTCAAAACCCAAATAATCCAAGTTACCGATTCAAGAAAGTTTCTCCGGTGATTTGTGAGATCGTAAACTAACACTAAAAGTCATGAGCACAAGATCTTTCTATTCTTTTATTCTTATATCGTGTACGTTCATCAGTACTGCTTCGGCTCAGGCCAATCTGCTTAACGCTCGAGTTCCTCAAGAAATTGGACAACTCAACGAGCAGCAGGTAGAAGCTAATGATGAAACCCCACTTGCATACGGATTTATAGATGATCGAGATATTTTGTGGTCTAAGACCATTTGGGAAATTGTAGATTTAGATGAACGAATTAATTTTCCGTACTACTATCCTACAGATACACTTAATTTAGGTCCAGATCGTAGATCGTTATTTCATGTTTTGAAAAAGAATTTACGTAATGGAAAAATCAAGGAAGTTTATGACGATGATTATTTTCAGTCGAAATTAACCTACCAGGAGATTTTAGATAAGTTAGTAGCAATCGATACCCTTGAAGCTGGTATTGAACAATTGAATGCAGGTGAAGAACTTGATCCTCAGTACATCAATCGAAGAACAATTACTGCCGCTGAAATTAGACAATACAGAATTAAAGGTACTTGGTATGTTAACAAAAGACTTGGTGAATTGAAATACCGTTTGTTGGGTATTGCACCAGTTGCTCCTGATGTATATACACTAGATTTACCTGAAGAAGAACAGGATTTAGTAGAGTTGTTTTGGGTTTGGTTTCCCGATGCGAGAAAATCTTTAAATGCCTCCAAGGTATTTAATAATAGAAATTCATCACAGCCCATAACCTATGATCATATGCTCAACTCGAGACGGTTCAACTCGTTGATTTATAAAGAAGAAAACGTATACGAAGATCGTAAAATCGAAGAGTATATTTTTGAAGATGCCTTAAAACAACTTTTAGAATCAGAACGTGTTAAGTCGGTTATACGAGATTTTGAACAAGACCTATGGAACAATTAACTTGTTCTTTATAGATTTAAAAAACGCTGCTTTTTGCAGCGTTTTTTTTTACTTTTATTTCATATGAAACATTCACTTATAGTAGGCCTAGGATTAGCAGGTTTGGCGTATGCCGAACAGCTCAGACGTGCAGGCTTGCCTTTTCATATTATCGATGGAGGTGCGGGAGGCTCGTCTCAAATTGCCGCTGGAATTTATAACCCCACAGTTTTAAAACGTTTTTCTCTTTCTTGGAACGGTGACCTTTTTCATTCCTATGCACTACCTTTTTACGAACAATTGCAATCCCGTTTGGATTCTGAGTTCATTCATCCGGCTCCAATTCATAAAATATTCAATAAGCTAAGTGAACATAATGCATGGGTTTCAGCCTCAGATCAGCAGGGTTTAAACATGTTTTTGGATCCAAAAATACACACCAATATTCATACTGAAGTACAGAGTCCGCTTGGATATGGGCAAGTTAATTTTACAGGTCGAGTTGCTACTCAAATTCTCTTAAAGTCATTTAGAGACTCACTACAACCAGAAGAATTAACTACGGAGAATTTTGAATATGATCAGTTGGAAACAACTGAAGCTGGGATACAGTACAAACAAATTGAAGCAAAACACATTGTTTTTTGTGAGGGCTATCAGATGATCAATAACCCATTCTTTAAAAAGTTGCCCTTGATCGGACTTAAAGGCGAGATTTTGATCATTAAAGCACCCTCCCTAAAGTCTAAATCTATTTTGAAAGGACCAATCTTCATTGCACCTGTTGGAGGTGATCTTTATTGGGCAGGAGCTACCTTTGAACGGAATGACAAAACTTTAGCCTGTACCGTGCAAGGTCGTTCTTGGATAGAGGAACGTATCCGTAACATGATTTCTTCAGAATACGCTGTTGTAGAGCATATTGCTCAAATACGACCAACAGTTCTGGACCGCCGCCCACTTATTGGCTCACATCCAGATCATCAAAACATTCATCTTTTGAATGGCTTTGGCGCTCGTGGCGTGCTGGGTGCACCCTTACTTTCGAAGTGGTTATTCGATCATATTGAAGGAATATCCGAACTTCCTGCTGCAATCAACTTGTCTCGCTTTGAAAGTTATTTCAGACAAACCGACTAAACGCTAGTTTATTTCATTTGCATTCATCAAATTTGCAAAAAATTTTTATGCTTAGCGTTCAAAACGTATCAGTGTCTTTTGGAGGTGAATATTTGTTCAAAGACATTTCATTTCGCTTAGGTCCAGGAAACCGAGTGGGTCTTGTCGGCAAAAACGGAGCAGGTAAATCTACTCTTCTTCACTTAATTGCACGCGACACCCCAGTTTCTGAGGGTACTATTTCTCAAGAGAAAAGTATTCAACTTGGGTTTTTGAAGCAAGACATTGATTTTGATATAGGAAGAACGGTTCTCGAAGAAGCGTACCAAGCCTTTTCAGAAATCAAATTGCTCGAGGTTCAGATGGAAGAAATTAATCATGGTTTGTCTACTCGAACAGACTATGAGTCTGAATCATATAATGAACTTATCATTCAGCTCAACGATGTCACCGAACGCTACGAAATTATAGGGGGTTACAATTATCAAGGTACAACAGAACGAATACTCCAAGGACTTGGTTTTACTTCAGCAGATTTTGATAAACAAACCGATACCTTTTCGGGCGGATGGCGTATGCGGATTGAGTTAGCCAAATTACTTTTACAACCCAACGATATTCTGTTATTGGATGAGCCAACCAATCACTTGGACATAGAATCGATTATATGGCTAGAAGATTTTTTAAGAAAATACAAAGGTGCTGTCGTTTTAGTTTCTCACGATAAAATGTTTTTGGATCAGGTTACCAACCGTACCATCGAAATTGTCGGAGGACGAATTTATGATTACAATAAAGCCTATTCAAAGTATATGATTTTACGAGAAGAGATTCTCACGCAACAACGCGCAGCTCAAAAAAATCAAGAAAAACAGATTCAACAGACCGAAAAGTTAATTGAACGTTTTAAAGCCAAAGCCTCAAAAGCTACCATGGCACAGTCGCTTATGAAGAAGCTTGATAAGATTGACCGGATTGAACTTGATGTTGAAGATAACCGCGCAATGAAGTTGAGCTTCCCTGTTTCAAAACAACCGGGTAAAATGATCATTGAAGCCAAAAGGATAAAGAAAGCCTATGGGGATAAGATGGTTTTGCAGGGTGTAGATTTTGAAATTGCACGCGGGACAAAAACGGCTTTTGTGGGTCAAAATGGACAGGGGAAATCTACTTTGGCTAAAATCATTGTAGACGACATAGCCTATGAAGGCGATTGCGATCTTGGACATAATGTGATGTTGGGATATTTTGCACAAAATCAGGCAGAATATCTCGATGGAAATTTGACCTTATTAGAGACCATGCAGGATGCTGCAACAGATGCTAACCGTTCCCGTGTAAGAGATCTTTTAGGTTCTTTCTTATTCCGTGGTGACGATGTAGAGAAGCGCGTAAAAGTGCTTTCAGGTGGAGAGCGGAATCGTTTGGCTCTAGCCAAATTGATGTTACAGCCCTTCAACGTTTTGATTATGGATGAACCTACCAACCACTTGGACATAGATTCTAAGAATGTGTTGAAAGAAGCCTTGCGTAAGTTTGAAGGGACTTTGATTTTAATTTCGCATGATCGAGATTTCCTTCAGGGTCTCAGTGATCGTGTATTGGAATTTAAAGATCATAAACTCAAAGAATACTTAGGCGATATTAATTTATACTTAGAGCAGAAAAACCTTGATTCTCTAGTTGCATTGGAGCTTAAAGAGAAAGTTAAAAGTCAAAAACCAGCCCTGAGTAAAAACGATTATGAAAGTCAGAAAAAATTAAAGTCGCTTCAAAACAGACAATCAAAAATTGAACGAGAAATCGCTGAACTTGAAAAAGAACTTAAAATTTCAGACGCAGCATTAGAAAGTAATTATGAGCAAACCATTGCTCAAGCAAATTTCTTTGAACAATATAATGGGAAAAAGGATCAATTAGGTCTTTTGATGAAGAAATGGGAAATTGTAGCCGAAGAGTTAATGGAATTTGAAAGCTAATGGAAGAACATTTTTTTCAATGCCCCTATTGCTGGGAAGAAATTTCTATGTTACTCGAACCCTCGAATCAAGAACAACAGTATATTGAGGATTGTGAAGTATGTTGTCGCCCGATTCAAATTCAATATTCTTTTGACGAAGCCCTTCAATCGTTTTCAGCACAATCTTTAGAGGATTAATTTACTTGCTTCATAAAATCGGATAACATTTGTTCTGTGATTACCGGATTCGCTCCCTTTTCTTGAGCTACAAGCGCTCCCATTGCACAGGCTTTCCTTAGAGACTCCCTTGGACTTTCTCCCTGAAGGAGCAAGCTTAAAAGCGTCCCTAAGAACGAGTCCCCAGCTCCAACGGTATCTACAACTTGAGCAGGATAGCCCTTTTGAGTATGGAAAACTCCTTCGTGAAATAAAACCGCACCGTCTTTGCCCAAGGTTATGCAAATTGTAGGGGTATCGGTTTTGTTTGCAATGAATTGAACTTGTTCTTTTAAGCTATTAGTTTCCTTACCTAGCGCAACACATATTTCTTTTATTTCTTCGTCGTTGAATTTAATGAAATCCGACTGACTCATAAATAATTCTAAATCTGGAATGGAGTAGTGGGGAGCTCTCAAGTTGACATCAAAAACAGTGTAGGGGGCAATTTCTAATAAATCGAGCAAACAATTTTTAGATACAGAATCACGAGCGACTAGGCTTCCAAAAACAAAGGCATCGGAAGTAGACAGGAGTTTTTTATGTTCGGGTTGTAATTCAATTTTATCCCAACCGACTGGATGGTTGATTTCATAGGATGCCGAACCCTGTTGATCTAGAGTGACAGTAACACTACCGGTATCAAACGTATTATTTATTTGTATGTATTTAGGATCCAGACCTAGCTTTTTTATTTGCGCAATTATTTCTTGGCCGAGTATGTCATTTCCAACGCTGCTGATCATTTGCGAATCGATACCCCAAGATTTCATACGTAATGCAACATTCAAGGGTGCTCCACCTAATTTTTTTTCCCCTGGAAAAAGATCCCATAAAACTTCTCCAAAACATACTACCTTTTTCATGAATTACTTGATTAGCTGCTTACTTAAACGTTCAAGCGAAATCCCTTTGGTTTCTGGCATCATGAATAAAACAAATACAAGTTGGAGAACCATCATCCCAGCGAATAAAATAAAAACGTAACCAGGATTTGGGAATGCAGACAAGGCTATGGGCATGAAAAGTGTAATTAAAGCAGCTAGTACCCAATGGACAGAACATCCAAACGATTGTCCTTGAGCCCGGAGACTGTCTGGGAAAATCTCAGAGATGAAAACCCAAATAACGGCTCCTTGGCCAATTGCATGAGAAGCTATAAACAAGAATAAAAAGATAGGAACACTAATGCCTTGCCATCCTTGTAAAAATGCAATAGAAACCAATGACAATGAAATGATGTAGCCTATTGAGCCGATAATCATCAACAGTCTCCTTCCGATTTTATCAATTAAGTACAGCCCTAAGAGTGTGAAAATTAAGTTGGTTACTCCAATCCCAATACTACTCAATAAGGCAGCACTTTCTTCTAGTCCAGCGGCCTCGAAAATTCGAGGTGCATAGTATAAAAAGGCATTGATCCCTGAAAGTTGATTAAAAAACGCAATTAAAAAGGCTAAGAGTATAGGAAAACGATAGGTTTTAGAAAATAAAGGTTTTTGATTGGCTGGTTCTTGTTCCGATTGAATTTCTTTGATCTCAGAATCAGTTAATTCTTTTCCGTTAATTTCTTTAAAAATTGCCTGGGCTAGGACTAAATCTTTTAACTTAAACAGTACCCATCGCGGACTTTTCGGTACGGTTAGAATTCCTAAAAGATATAAAACCGCAGGTAATGCTTCAATACCAACCATCCAACGCCAAGGTTGTGTTCCAACGTCTTTCAGCAGAAAATTAGAGATGAAAGCAACTAAGATTCCGAAAACAATATTGAATTGATATAGGGCAACCAACTGACCTCTTTTGTGAGCGGGGGCAATTTCAGAAACATAGGTTGGTGCAGCAATAGTTGAAGCCCCAACGCCTATTCCTCCTAGAAACCTAAAAAATGAAAAAGTATAGGGGTCTAATGCAAGGCCTGAGCCAAGAGCAGAAATAAGGTATAAAACACCAATCCCAATTAAGGTGTTTTTTCTTCCGAAGTAATTACAGGGATAGCTAGCGAAAATGGCACCCAGTACTGTTCCCCACAAAGCCATTGACATTACAAAGGTTCCGTGAAAAAGATCGGAGGTGTTCCATAAGCTTTGAAGCTGTTGATCAGCTCCAGAAATGACTACGGTGTCAAACCCAAATAAGAAACCAGCTAGGGCCGAAATTAAGGATATTTTAAATACTTTGTTCATTTTGTAAATTGTTAAAGTTTAAATATACTCATATTATTGAGGACGACATCTTGGTTGTCAGATTCAATTTTCCATTTGAAGTTATTACTAATAGGATACACCACTCCAGCTTACTGCAGCATAAAAGTCGGTTCCGAAGTCAGAACTACCACTGCAGAACCAGAAAAAATCTTCGCATCAATTTCTTCAATAAGAGCGAGTGGAAGATGCTCCCATTGGATTAGATCCCTAATGACAGTATTTCCCAACTCATATTCCCCAAGTATTTCTAAAAAGATTGTCTTGATAAAATAAATGATATTCTCCTTCATAATATACCATGCCATTCGGATCATTCATCCAATTTTCGATAGGAGTAAAATGATATATCGGTCTATATTATTCGATGTTCATTAGTTACTTAGTATTATGGTATCTGAAAAGTTATATCCAGAAATTACTACTGATGATAGTGTTGAAATTGTAAAATAGAACTTTATACTATTCCTCATATCATGATTATATTCTAACCAAATTATACTGTTGAAATCACGTATGCGACAAATTTGTTTTCATATGGAATATTATAACACTAAAACTTTTTCTGTAGAAATTGTTGTTAATTAAAATATATTATAATATATGTTTTACAATTAGACATGAACTTTTTTTAGTTAAAGCCATTGTCGGTAACGGTTTGAATTTAAAGAACGAATTTAGAATTGTACCCCAAGATCCTGAATAAAATACTATTTTTATATTAAATAACATTTTGAATAGTGTTATTACTCATCAAAATAGTTACTTATTATATTTATAAATTAATTTTGAATTTCCACAAAAAAATAAAAATTAACACAGGCTATTATAAGCCCATTCGCGTGCTTTTCTTAATGTTAATTTTTTCTTTAATGGCTAACCAATTATCTGCTCAATGTCCAGGTCCAGTAGGTGATTGTGATGGGGATGGGATTCTAGATGCAATTGATTTAGATGACAATAATAATGGTATTTCCGATACAACAGAATGTCCGATTACCTATGTTGATTTTTCATTAATTTCTTCTGGATTAAGCCCAGGGGATTCTTCTCAAGTTTTCACAAAATTTTTAGATGGAAATAATTTAACCACATCGATTACCATTGCGGCTCCTGTTCAAATAGTGGGAACAGATGGGAACGTTTCTATTTCTTCCCGGAATAATGGTAGTCTACTTCGTTTTGAAGACAGCACCCCTGCTGAAAAAGACCATTCTTTCGAATCTTCAATTAATTTTGGGTCTCCTGTTAAAATACGTTTTGGTGCAAATAACATTAATGACGAGTCCAACATTACCCAAGCCGATCAATTCGAATTTAAGGCAACTGGTGTTCCAGCAGATTTTGAATGGATTGTTTTTTCTTCCTCCTATGCTAATATAGAAGTAGTGGGCAATACCTTAACGGTATCAGGGACCTCTAGCTCTGGACCGAATTTCGCAGAATTTGATGTGTATTCTAACCTTCCTGTGGGAAGAATAGACGTGCTCTACCAGAATTTGACTTCTGAGTCCTTGAACTCGGGTCAATTTGTTTTCTCGATTTGTAAAGATTCTGATTTTGATGGAAATATAGATACGGAAGATTTTGACTCAGATAATGATGGCTGTTCTGATGCCAATGAAGCCTATGGTTCTAGTAGTGCAGATGGCGGAGATACTGGAATTTATGGTTTAGATACACCAACATTTGGTGATGGTAGAGTGGATTCAAATGGATTAGTTATTGCAGCTGGGGTAACTGGAAATAGTTATACATCTTTACCAATTTCTTCAAGCGCTAGTTCAAGTTTGTTGAATTACTTAGTGGCCACCACGATATCGGTTGATGCTAGTGCTTTATCGAGTAAGACAATTTATACAGGAACAGCTGCCAACTTGACTATTTCATCTACAATTGCTACAAGTACAATTAATTTCAACGCAAATAGTACACCTAATTATACTTCAGGCTTTGACGCCAGCTCTGGATTTTTATACCAATGGCAAGAAAACGGGGTGAATATATCGAATACAGGAATTTACAGTGGAGCCACAACCATAGCATTAGGGCTGTCAGATGTGACTGGTTTAGACGGGAATGTCTACGACTTGCTGATATCACATGCTGATGATGTTTGTTTTTCATTTCAGAATAGTACTGCATTGACTGTTATTGGTCCTTGTTCTCCTCAGCCATCTGACCCCTCATTATACGCTCAATGGAGTGCGGCTGATTGTGACGGAGATAATATAACCAATGCTTCAGAATTATTAATTGATACGGATGGTGATGGTGTATTCAACCAATTAGATCCAGACGATGATGGTGATGGAATAGCAACATCAATGGAAGGGTCAACGGATACCGATGGAGATGGAATACCAAATTATTTAGATACTGATTCTGATGGTGATGGTTTAAGTGATGCAGATGAGGGAATTATTGGAACCAATCGTCTTGTTTTTGAAGACAATGATTCTGATGGTATAGCCGATCATTTTGATCCAGATGACGATAACGATGGAATTTTAGATAGTGTTGAATGCGGGTTTGTTAATGGTGGTTTAATTAACGGAGGTTTTGAGCTTGGAACCAATGGTTGCAATAGTATTGTGAATCAATCCACCATAGATGGCTGGTTTACTACTGCGACAGATTCTGACATTGAGGTTTGGTGTGACGGTAGGGTACTTGATCGAGTCTACAATGCAAGAGAAGGAAATCGTTTTGCTGAAATCAACGCAAATGAGACAGCAGCTCTTTATCAAATGATTAATACTACTCCAGGAGGTTATATGATCTGGTCAGCAAGTCATCTCTCAAGAGATACTAGCCCTGTTCAAACAATTAATATACGTGCAGGAATTTCTACTGCTGTTTCTTCAATTCTGGATACGCGAACTGCTACAACTACTTGGCAAGATTATACGGGTATTTATTTGGTTCCAGCTGGACAAACGGCTACAGCTTTTTTGTTTGAAGCTACTTCTGGTGGAGGTTTTGGAAACTTATTGGATCGAATTTCATTTGATCGTCCTGCAAGCGATTGTACCTTAGATACTGACGGAGATGGCATCCCTAATGGTTTCGATTTGGATAGTGACGGGGATGGTATTTTAGATGCAGTTGAAGGAGGGACTCTTGATACCGACAGCGATGGGACTCTCAATTTCCTTGATGTAGATTCGGATGGCGATGGGTTGTTGGATAGTGTGGAGTTGAATATCAATGATGAAGATGGAGATGGAATCGTTGATTATCTCGATCCGTTGGCGGCAGGGTTTTCTGTGTCAACAAATTATATAATTGTAAATGAATCTGGAACGGTTACTAATTCTATTTTAGTCGAATTGAATCGCAAACCTTCATCTGATGTCGAAATCTCAATTTCTATTAATGATTCTACAGAAGTCAGTGTTGGGACAGCAACTCTTACATTTACTTCTTTAAATTGGAATGTTCAGCAAGAAATTATAGTAACAGGCGTTGATGATTTTGTTCGCGATTCAGATATTACCAGTGCTGTTAATTTTGCAATAGTTGATTTGCAAAGCGATGACGATTTTGATGCGCTTGTGGACCAAATTGTTCAGGTAAGAAATCAAGATGATGACCCTGAAATTTGTATTTCAAGACCTTTTGTAAACACTGCTTTTTCAATGGTAAACAGTACCACATTTGTAAGTCCAGATACTTTTGAACTTACTCAAAAAGTAAATGCAACCGCAGGCTCGCTTTGGTATCAAAATAAACTTGATTTACGTGTAGCTTTTACTTTAGACTTTGAAGTATATCTCGGGGATGGCGACAACCCAGGTGCAGATGGAATGGTGTTCGTTATTCAAAATTTAGATACGGGTCAAGGTACATCGGGTTATGGTATAGGATATGGTGGAGCAGCTCCAATTACTCCCTCGTATGCTATAGAAATGGATACGTATGCAAACTCTGTTTCAGATCCACCTTATGGATCAACATCTTCACCTTCTTATAGTTTAGACCATTTGGCTTTTGTTCCCAACGGAGCAAGTATTGTAGCTCCACCTCCTGCTCTTATTCAAGATGTTCCTAATATTGAAAATAATCAATGGCATAATTTAATAGTTAATTGGAATCCAATGACTACTGAGTTTTCGTATGAATTTAGACATAGTAATGCTACCACGTACACAAATACAGTTACTGTAGATTTAATCAACACTATATTTTCGGGTAACATAACGTATTGGGGTTTTACGGCAGCAACGGGTGGTGAAAGTAATATTCAGGCAGTTCGATTTTCATCTACTTCGATTTGTGTAACCGATGAAATCCTTCCTCCAACGGCTTTGAATGCAGTTGCAACTTCCACAATTCAAGTTATTTGTGCAACGGGCTCTCCCACGTTAAATGATCTAGCAAAAGGAGTAGTAAGACCTGGAGGTGTGGATGCTCGTTCTGATATTGCGAATAATGCATATAATCTAGTTTGGTTTTCTACAGCAACAGGAACTTCTACTCACCTAATCGGAAATACTCAGTTAGTGGACGGAGCAACATATTTTGTTGAGGCAGCAAATTTATCCGATCCAACAGTATCTTCTTATAGACAGAGCGAGAGTAGATTAGAAGTTATTGTAGACTTGATAGATGGAAGTTATACACTTATACCTCCAGCTTTGAATTTAATTGAAGGCTCGACAGTAGCAACTTTTTCTTTAGTTTTAAATGATCAACCTACCAGTGCTGTTACTTACGATCTGGCATCATCCGATGTGTCTCAATTAATAGTTTCAACAGCATCGATGACCTTTACCCCTTTAAATTGGAATGTTTCACAAGTAGGCACTTTAACCACTGTAGACAACCTAATAGCAGATGGTCTACAGAGTTCAAATTTTACAGTAAGAATAAACAACGCACTTTCTGATGCATGTTTCTACGATCCAAATCCCTTGCCCTCCTATAATATTCAAATTACAGACGACGAAGTCGCCGCCTATACGCTGAGTCCAGTTTCTAGTAATTTACAAGAAGGGAACCCGCAAACGGCAACAGTTTCTTTAGTGCTTCTTGTTGCTCCACTGGCTGATGTAATTATTGATATTGCAAGTTTGGACACAACTGAAGTGACCCTGAGCCAGGCAAGTTTAACTTTTACTGCTGCAAATTGGAATGTCCCTCAAAACATAACCCTCACCTCTGTGGATGAACTGGTTGTTGACGGCTCTCAGACGGTTTCCATCACGGCGAATGTAAACGCATCTTCTCACTCAGCTTTTACAGGTCTAGGATCTCAAACGGTAACCCTTGTTCATGCAGATGATGATAATCCAGGCTATACGGTATCTCCACTCTTGGGTACCTTGACTGAGGGAGACTCACAAACGGCTAGCTTGACCGTAGTCCTAGATAAACAGCCCCTTACCAATGTCATTATTGACCTTACAATTTCACCAACAGATGAAATAACGACTTCAGTGGGTAGTATGACTTTTACTGCAGCGAATTGGAATATTCCTCAGGTTATTACTGTTTTTAGTGTTGATGAGTTTTTGATTGATGGTACTATCGTATCCACAATTACCTTTTCAATTGATCCTTCCTCTGACACCGTATTTATTGGTTTGCCCAACCAAACGGTATTGGCTCCCAACATTGATAATGAACTTGCTGGTTTTACGGTTAGCCCCCTTGGAGGAGGTTTACTTCAAGAAGGGTCTCTAGCCACCGTCAGTTTTACTTTGATTCTAGACGCTCAACCAGATTTTGGAGATCTGGTTATTTTCGACATAACCAGTTTAGATTTGGGTGAGGTGGTAGTAGATCCGCTGACTACACCCAGAGTTTTTACCCATACGAATTGGAATGTACCCCAGACCGTAAGTTTGAGTTCTGTTGATGATATTACTTTGGATGGAACAGTTACCAGCACAATAAACATATCGGTCAACTCATTATCTCCTGCTGCTTTTTCCTCTTTAGCAGACCAAACTGTTTTGGTTCCTAATCTAGATAATGATGTACCCGGTTTTCAGCTTTCTCCAGTGGTTGGAACTCTGATAGAAGGAGTTAGCTCGACTGCGAGTTTTAAGGCCGTGCTCTTAGTGCAGCCTTTGACTGATATTCGTATGAATTTGGTGTCCGGCGATAGTACGGAGGCCTCGCTAGGTGGAACGACATTTTTAACGTTTACTTCGGCTAACTGGAATGTTTCCCAAACGATTAGCTTGTATCAAGTAGATGAATTTTTGATCGATGGAAGTCAAACCTCATCCATTACGGCTTCTATAGACCCATCATCAAATGCTGGTTTTGTTGGCCTCCCAGCGCAAAGCGTAATAGTAACTACTCTTGATGATGATGTTGCAGGTATAACGATTATTGTTACCGATAATCTATCTTCTGAAAGTGGGGATACTGCCCAATTTACTGCTCAGTTGGATGCAATTCCAACGGCTAATGTAACCTTCGACATTGACACTTCGAATGCAAGCGAAGCTCAGCCTTTGGTGACGCAAGTTACTTTTACGCCTGCCAATTGGAACATTCCTCAAACCGTTATGATTTTGGGAATAGATGATGCTCCACCGCTTTCAGATGGGAGTCAGCCCGTAAATATTAGAACCTTTAATGTGAATTCTACGGACGTAGACTTCAATGCTTTAAACGATGCAGATGTAGCAGATGTAGCAATCAGCAATCAAGACAACGATGCTCCTGGTATTGTATTGAGTCTGTTAGATAATAATTTTTTCACCTCAGAGAATGGAACAGTGGTAACCGTTCAATTTCGTTTGCTGTCCATACCATCTGGGGGCGAAGATGTGGTTATTCCCTTATCGTTAAGTGGGGATTCAGACGAGGTTACACTCAGTGCAAATAGTATTACAATAACAGCTGCGAATTGGGATAAGCCTGCTGCAAATCAAATTACATTAACCGGTATAGACGATTTTCTTATTGATGGGACTCGTGCAATCAATTTGATTACGGGAGATCCCTCCAGTGCAGAAGCCCCTCACAATAACCTTGATGCAGATGATGTAGCAGATCTAACGATCTATAATTTAGATAATGATTCTCCTGGATTATTGATTACCCTCCCCGGGATAGTATCGGAAAATGCAAGTAGCACTAACTTTACTGTTGCCCTAGCGTCTGATATTGCAACAACGACAACCCTTAAACTTATTGTAGAAGATTCTACGGAATTATCGTTAGACCTAACAGAGTTGGTTTTTACATCAGCACATTGGAATATTCCACAGCAAGTAACTGTTTTTGGAGTTGATGACTCTATAATTGATGGGGATATAAGTTCGGATATCTATCTTAGAATTGATCCTGTAAAGAGCGATCCCCTTTATGCTAGTCTAGCAGATTATGTTGTTGTTGTTTCAAACCTTGATAATGATAGCGATCAAGATGGAGATGGTGTTTTTGATGCAGTTGATAATTGTATCGCTACACCCAATCTAGGCCAAGAAGATCTGGACTTCGATGGAATTGGAGATGCTTGTGACCTTGATCTTGACGGGGACGGTGTTTTAAATTCCGATGAATTAGCTGACAGTACAGATTCAAATGATGCTTGTTCCTTTTTGTTTCAAAGCATAAGCCTTCCGGTTTTAGGAACGGGTGATTGTGATGCAGATGGACTGATCAACCGAATTGATGTTGATGATGATAATGATGGGATTTTAGATGTAGACGAGCTTTTTGAAGACCTCGATCTGGATGGAATACCCAATACATTTGATCTTGATAGTGATGGAGATGGTTGTTTCGACACCGTTGAGGCTTCGTTTACCGATGCAGATGACAATGGACTGTTGGGATCAGGAAATCTTGAAATGAATTCGGTAGGACAGGTGATGAATCAAGGAGGATATACCCCAGCCTCGGACAACAACGCCAATGGGATTCCAGAATACAAAGAAGTATCCCAGACCCTTGGTTTTGTTAGAGAACTTCAATTGAATACGTTTTTTAATGCAGACAGAATATCACTCACAGTAGAGCTGCCCTTTGGAACTGAAATTTCTTATCAATGGCAAATAAATTCGGGTTCTGCAGAGCTTCCTCTCTGGGAGAATATAGTAGAGAATAGCATGTATTCTGGAACTCAAAATCCGCAAATGAATATTGACAATGCTACAGAATTGATAATCGGCAAACAGTACCGTGTTCTGGCGACGAACCTTCTGTTTAGTTGTCAAGAAGTCCTGATTTCTTCAACCAAGATCATCGCAGCAGATTTGGAGATTCCAACAGCATTTTCACCCGATGGAGATGGTATAAATGATACCTGGGAAATACAAGGGCTAAACGTTAAAGGTGGATACGAGCTGACTGTTTTTAATCGTTGGGAAAACATAGTTTTTACAACCAAAAATTATCAGAACGACTGGGCTGGAACTTCCACGATTTCGAGTTTTATATCCTCATCGAATGAGGTCCCGGATGGGGTTTATTTTTATTGGATAACCTGGGCAGATGAGACGCCACCCGTATCGGGCTATGTATACATTAAAAGAAGAAGGAATTGATGAAGCAGCTACTTTTATTTTTTGTTATACTCTCTGGTTTGAAGTTTTCTTTTGCACAACAAGACTCGAATTTTAGTCATTATATGTTCAATCAACAAATCATGAATCCTGCATATGCAGGTGCACGTGGATTGACCAGTTTTACATCCATTATCCGATCGCAGTGGTCCGGTATTGAAGGAGCTCCACTGACACAGACCTTATCTTTTGATATGCCTATTACATCTAAGAAATTAGGATTCGGATTGAGCGTTTTAAACGATAAAATAGGGCCCATTTACACCACCTCTTTTGATATCGATTTTGCCTATCACCTGCGATTGAATAGAAAAAATCATCAACTTTCTATTGGATTAAAGGCAGGCGCTTTGAACTATCTTTTGGATTTCGACAAAATCAGTACCTCCACATCTTTTGATCCTACATTTGAACCTGACCTAGATCGAAAATTAATTCCTAATATTGGCTTTGGACTTTATTATTATACTCAAAATTTTTATTTAGGATTTGCAGTTCCAAAGGTGATAGAGAGCAAAAGTTTTGGAATCGAACGCCACGCATATTTTCTTGGAGGCGGTCTATTCAATATTAACAAGAATTTTATGCTGAAACCCAGTTTGATGTATAAACAAACGAAATCAATCGCAGCTTTCGACGCTTCAATTTTAGGAATTATAAATGAGCTCTTTTGGGTTGGAATTCAGGTGCGAAATGTTGTGGATACGACAGAGTTTAATCCCGCCAATAATCTAGGTACAACGGCTTTATTTGGCTTGAGTCTGGGAGAACGATTTTCAGTAGGATATTCCTACGGAATTCCATCTTCAATGACCAATAAAGGGTTCAATACAGCAACACATGAACTCATGATGCGATTTGATTTGTCTGCACGAGTAAAAGGGTATTTACGTTCTCCAAGATTTTTTTAATTATGAAAAAAACACTCCTTACATCCGTCATTCTCCTTTTTGGAACTCTAAGTTTACTAGGGCAACAAAAAAGCACCCATCTTGTTTCTGAGAATTGGGGAGATTATTATTATGTGAATCAGAATTTTAAAAAAGCAGTAAACTTTTATTCACGATCCAAAGATTCGCTCCCAATTGATGCCAGACGAAATTGGGCTTTAGCACTTAGTGCAATGAATAAAATGTCAGAAGCCAAAATGCAATATGCTGCTGTTGCAAATTCTATTGAAGCTCGGGTTGAGGATTACTACATTTATGCCAACCTCCTGCTTGATGACCAAAAATTAGCCTTAGAGTACAGAGAAAAAGCCTCCCGATTGCCATGGATCAAACCCAGCCTCTTTGATAACGACAGTCTTTTATTCAAAAAGCGTTTTGACGAAGATACCTATGCAATTAAGTCGCTGGTTGGTAATACGGAGCGTTCTGAATTTGGATTGGTTTTTTTAACCGAAGAAGAACAAAGTTCTGTCTTTTTTCTGTCAGAACAAGATCAAACAAGAGCAAGTAAAAAAGTTTTAAAACGCTTAAAAACAGAGTATCCTATTTATAATATTCATCAAGGTGTTTTTGTTAGAACCGATTTTGCAGTATCTGATCAAGTAGATCTTCCCAGTTCAATAAATTCACTTTTTCAAGAAGGTCCAGCTAGTTATCATAACGCATCAGGTCAACTGTATTTCACCAGAAGTGCAGATCAATTGGATCAAAAGAAAACGGTTCAATTGAATTTGTATCAGATTCTTTTATCAGAGATGAATGAGAATAAAACACCAACTGCATTGCCTATTAATGTTGAAGGATTTTCGACAATGCATCCCAGTATCAATAGGGCAGGAACAATCTTGTATTTTGCTAGTGATCGGCCAGGAGGTTTTGGCGGGATGGATTTATACAGTGTTAGGATGACTGAGGGAGTTTTTTCGGATCCTGTTAACCTAGGAGCTGATATTAATACGGCTGGAGACGAAGTTTTTCCCTTTACTTATGACGAGCAATTTATGTTCTATTCCTCCAACGGAAAAGAGCGTGTGGGTACAATGGATGTTTACTTAGCTGAGAACCGATATGAGAATCGCTGGGAAACACACGTTCTTGGAGCTGGAATAAATTCTGATGAAGATGATTTTTCTTTTGGATTGAATGAAAACCTTGCCCTTGGATATTTTGCTTCGAACAGAAAGAATGGCCAAGGCGCAGACGATTTGTATGCATTTGATTTTGCCCCAGTGATTCAGGGGATCCAAGATTCTTATGAATTCATTCCGTCCGACACTTTAGTTGTTGCCCTTAATCATGTGCTTATCAATGATCAATTGAATTTAGAGCAACAAGATCCTTTACAACGCTTGATTAAAAAAGAAGTTGAACTAACTAGTCCACCTGCTTTTGGGACACTGAAATTGAATAAAAATGGCTCTTTTTTATACAAAAACACTCAGCCTACTCAAGCGAAAGATTCTTTTGCTTATAGAATAACTACTGCCAAAGGAACATCGGATGCGATCTGGGTGTATCTAGATCGAGCTTTGGTTGAAAAAGAAAACCTCGATCCAATAATAGCTGAAACATTTTTGCCGATATTTTATAATCTTGATGAGAGTTTAATTTTAACAAGCTACCTCGATCGAGTCAATACAGTAGTGGCCGTTATGCAAGCAAATCCAACTCTGGAGGTTGAACTCAGCTCTTTTACTGATTGTAGAGGTTCATTGGCGTATAACCTAGCTCTTTCGGAAAGAAGAACACAAGCAATTATAGACTATGTTCAAGAGCGTATTTCGAATCCGCAACGTATTTATGGAAAAGGATATGGAGAAGATTCAGCTCAATCGGACTTTAATAAAGATTATGCTTTAGTTGTTGGAAGTTTCCGAGACTCTAAGAATATCGAATCCCTTGTAGATCAATTGAGAAGTAAAGGGTTCAATCCTTCAACACAAGTTGGAGATTTAACGATTAGAGTACTTATTTCTCTTCACGATTCTAAAGAAAACGCCAAGCGAGCAAAAAAAGAATTAAAAGAAATTGGAATCGATACGTGGATCATGATCAACCCCTGTATTCAGGTTTCTGAAGAAGAACACCAGCAAAAAAGAAGAACCGATTTTAAGGTTATTAGACTTTAACGGATGACTCAATTGTACTATACTTCTTGTTTTTGATTCAGAGAATTAAACACTGAGGAGACCAAATTAAATCCCTATTTCCAGAAATTGATAGCATTATTTTAATGTAACCTTTGCTTCTCACGAATAAAATGTTACCTTTGCGTTACATTAATTTAAATAAAATATTATATCATGGAAATTATGATCCCCTTATTTGGAATGTTAACAGGAATAATAATCCCTGTATCTGTTTTTATTTGGCTTTATTATGAAGGCAAAGGCAAAAGAGAAACTATACTGGAAATTTCTAAACACTTAAATGATCCCGTTAGATTAGAAGAATTGCTCCGTATTTTTGATGAAAGAAAAAAAGAGCCAATCGATTATCGTAGAAATGGCGTCATCACAATTTTTGTTGGTATTGGTCTTTTTCTTCTGGGTTATTTGGCTCTTGGAAGAATTTTAGAAGGTGTGGGTGCTTTGGTTGGATTAATTGGAATAGGAACAATGATAGCGGGTTATCTTTATCCAAATACGGGAAAAGAATTAACGGATGCCGTTGAAAAATATGAAAAAGAATAATTGTGGGTAAGAACCATAAAAAACTTTTAAACAATTTAGAAGAACTTAGGAAATCTGCTGGTTTAACTCAACAGGAAATGTCTGTAAAAGCTGAGGTTTCTAGGAAGAGTATTAATGCCATCGAAAACGGCGTTTATGTTCCATCAACTGTATTGGCTTTGAAAATTTCAAAAACACTGAAGTGCTCGGTGGAGGATTTATTTAGACTACCGTAAACGAGTAGTTCAACTAGAAATAAATGTCTTTTATCTAACTGCTTTATGCCGTTGAGTATGTACCAGAGACATCGTTCAATTCGAGGTGATCGTTGCAAGGTTTGAGAAACGTTACTCTGAGTTACTTTGAAAAAAAGCCCTTACCTCTCTGTTTGTATTCATCGTGAACGTAGCTCGACAGACCCCTGGGCCAGACATTCCGCATCCACCATTATCTCGATCCGTTCCCGACCATTGAACAAAGCTATATCCTTGATTTGGAGTTGCAGTAAGGCCTATCTGCGTTCCTGCGTCATAAGTCCCAGTTGCATTTGGTGAAATTGACCCTCCTTCTCCAGCAATAACGGTTAAGGTGTATTGTTGGCTACGGGCTTGATCAGCTTGATTTGGAACATCCTTAGAACAGGAGTTAGTGAGCAACAAAGTAAACAAGAAAATGGAATATCTAAAAATACTTTTCATAAAGTAGTGTTTTCATAAATTCTATTAAATAAAGATAAGCTTTATCTAAAATACATAACGTCGTAGTGGGTAGGATTATTTCCTATGCGTTTAACGTTAGAAAAACCTTCACTTTGTAAAACATTTTCAATTTTACTTGGGTTGATCCATTGTTCATCAATTTCACAAAAAACCCACTGGGTTTGCTTAAAGAAATCACATTTGACCAATTCGTTAATCACTATTTCTTCATGTCCTTCGACATCAATTTTTATCCCATTTAAGGGCTGACTAGGTATAAGTTTATTGAGTTCAATATAATTTATGGTTTCAATGTTTTTAACTGTAATCTTTTTTTTATCAGAATCATTCCTTGTTTGCAGTGTAGACATACCTGAATGCCCCTCAAAGGTTGTTAACGCCAATTTTCCATTCTGACTAGAAATTGCTGCTGGAATAATTTTATGAGAATCAATTTGATTTAACTTCAAGTTGTTTGTTAGTAGGGGTAGAATTTCATCATTAGGCTCAAAAGAGTAGACTTTTTTTACAAAGGGATTTTTACCAGCCAATACAGAATATAAACCTTGGTTAGCACCAATGTCTATAAAAATCATTTCATTATTAATATTAGAAAGCCAGTTGCTGAAATCAGTGCCATAGGTTCCCTTAAAACAATATTCAAACGTTTTGTCGTTGTATGAAGGGGTTAATAGGATGTTATAAAAACCTTTAAGCGGTCGATTTGTTTTAATAAACAGCTTTTGGTATAAAAATATCACCTTAAATAACTTTTTTTTAAAATAATAGTGGAGGGAACTGTACATGTTAGATTTTTAAATATTTAAAGTGAATTAAAGGTGATATCATATGCGAATCTCCATACGAAAAGCTAATCTTATAAAAATAAAATGATTTATAGGAGTTAAAGATCGCTAACTAACCTTTTTTTTCGAACGATTACTCAAATTTTCTTTAAGTTAATAAATTCTAACGGATCCTAATTTATTCAATAAACCATTTCAGTTAAATTAATTAAAAAAGTAGATTAAAACTACTTTTATTAAATTAATCAAACATAACCCTGTCCTTATATTTGGTTATCCTTTATTTACAGGCATAAAGATGGCTTATGAAAAAGCCTCATAATTTCTTTTTTAAAACCTTCCGCTTTTACTGTTTTTAATTTCTCTGAATGTTGAATTGCCAATTTATAAGTGACTATAGCTTTATCATTCTGTTTTGTCTTTCAAATAACTTGGCGATATTA
>CBFHHG010000027.1:0-21012 GCA_965655585.1 Candidatus Arcticimaribacter sp.
ACGGTAGCAAACTTTGTTTCTCTAAGTGAAGGAGAAAATGATTTGGTGAGCGAGAATTACAAAAATAAAAAATACTATGATGGTCTTGTATTCCACCGTGTGATCAAAGACTTTATGATTCAAGGAGGAGACCCTACTGCTTCGGGTTCTGGTAATCCAGGTTATAAATTCAACGACGAAATCAATGCCGAACTTTCTCATAGCGGTCCGGGTATATTGTCCATGGCAAACTCAGGTCCTGGAACAAATGGTAGTCAGTTTTTTATTACCCATAAGGCTACACCTTGGTTGGATGGAAAGCATACGGTATTTGGAAAGGTTGTCATGGGTCAGAATGTTGTTGACAGCATCGCACAAAACGATACCATTAGGAAAGTAACCATCATCCGTAAAGGCTCGGATGCGAAAAACTTTAAAGCTCCTTCAATTTTCAAAACCCACTTTCAGAAACTCGAAGCTGAAAAAGCAGATAAAGAAGAGCGTCAGCAAATCATAAAACTCAATACACAAGATAAGTTTGAAGCTCAAAAAGCAAAAGCAACAACAACGAAGTCTGGCCTCCAATACCTCATTACTACAAAAGGTGACGGACCAAAGGTGACTTCTACATACAAAGCACGAACACATTATGCGGTTTACTTTGAAGACGGAACTTTACTTGAAACAAGTGATCTGGAAATTGCAGAAGCACTAGACGCAGTAAACGAACAGCGTAAAGCGGCGAAAGCCTATCAACCTATTCCTGCTGATTGTAGCCCTGAGGCTCAAATGATCGAAGGATTCAAAGAAGGTTTACGTTTATTGAGAACCGGTGACAAGGCAACGATTTTCATTCCTTATACTCTTGCCTACGGAGAACAAGGCAGACAAGGTATTCCTCCACGATCCAACCTAATTTTCGAACTGGAGATTGTTGAAGTAATTGAATAAAAAACTGTGATTCAAAAAACCCATCTTCGGATGGGTTTTTTATTTTAAACCGATCCGAGCAAACGAAAAGTATTTGTGTTTTGGTCGAAATTAGCTTAAAAGCTAAAAGATTTCTCCCCTAAAGACAAAAAGAACCAGCAATATTGTCCCTACCAAAAAACAGGCACAACCTGTAAAAAAACAACCCCCTAAGGCATCTCTTTCCCGAATCATTTCTTCCTTCATAAGTACAAATAAAGGCAAAAAATTGTTAACTTTTTTAAGATGCTAATTACTACCTTAGACTTATGAAGGTTAACCGAGTCAATATTTTATTAGCAGTTAGCATACTCCCTCAAATACTTTTGATCCGTATGATCAGTTTGTATCCTGAAAAAGTAGAGCTGTACTTTTCTCAGTCTTTTTACCCTCTGCTATTCAATCTGCAACAGATTTTTATAAAGCCCATACCCTTTTCTTTTGGCGATTTATTATACCTGAGTATTGGAGTGTATATCGTTTATACGGCAGTTCGTTTTTTACTACAATTCAAACTTCCAACAACTACTGATTTCATTGGGGTTGGAGTTTGCATTAGCCTATTTTTTTTACTCTTTCAGTTGAATTGGGGAATCAATTACCATAGAACGCCTTTGGCTGAAAAATTACCCACTGAAAAAGAATACTCAGACTCTTTATTAATTGATCTTACAAAACGGTTTACAAGCATGGGTAATACCCTGCACTACCAGCTCAGTGATTCAGACACCCTTGCAGTAACCATTCCGCATACTAAAAAAGAAATTGCTAAACGCATACAAAGTAGCTACGGAGATTTATGGGACAATACCGTACAGGTTCCTCAAGTAAAAGCCTCTCTGTTCAGTTTAGCGTTAAGTTATATGGGCTATGCAGGTTACCTCAATCCGTTTACACTAGAAGCCCAAGTCAATATGCGGATGCCGAAAATCAATTTGCCTGTAACCATTGCTCATGAAATGGCACACCAACTTGGTTATGCAGCCGAAAACGAAGCCAATTTCATTGGATTCATCAATGCGTTTAAAAATTCTGATCCCTATTTGCAATATGCAGCTGTTCTCTTTGGGTTTCGGCACTGTTACAGTGATTTAATAAAAAAAAATCCAGATCAAGCAAAAATCTTAGTACAACAGTTAAATCCGGGAGTTCTTAAAAACTTTGCCGAAAGCAGGGATTTCTGGGAAGAATATAAGAACCCTTTTGAGCCCTTTTTCAAAGAATCTTATGATGTATACCTCAAGGCTAATGGTCAGGAATCAGGAATTAAAACATACAATCAAGTGGTTGCTTTTCTTATGGCATACGATATTCAAAATAAATTTAAATTGTAAGACTAAAAAGCGTACTTTCATTCGATAAAATTATAAACGTATGAAACCAATACATTTTATTTTAATAGTTCTTGTTTCTTTTGCAAGTCATGCTCAAGATTATTTTCCAACAAACAAGGGTGTTAAAACAGAAGACAACAAGCAAATTATGTTGACGGGTGCTACCATCCATTTGAATCCCTTGCAAAAACTCGACAACGGAATGCTACTGATTGAGAATGGGAAAATCAAAGCCATTGGGACTGCCTTAAACATTCCACAGAATGCAGAAGTATTCGATTTTAAAGGAAAACACCTCTACCCTTCCTTTGTAGAATTACATTCTGATTTTGGAATTCCAGCTTTAAAGAGCAAATCCAGTGGAAGAAGAAGTGTACAATATAATGCCAATAGAAAAGGATATTATTGGAATGATCACATCATACCAGATTACAACAGCAGTAAGGATTTTAAATACGATAGCAAAAAAGCGAAGGAGCTCAGAGCTGCTGGTTTTGGTGTTGTCAATACGCATAGAAAAGAAGGGATACACAGAGGCTCCAGTGTCTTGGTCGCATTGAATGACATACAAGATAACGGTTATCGCATGATTGAAGATCGTGCAGCCCAACACCTATCTTTCAAAAAAAGTAATGCATCTGGACAATATTATCCAGGGTCTATAATGGGAGCTATGGCACTTATCCGTCAAGTATATCACGATGCTGCGTGGTATTCAAATGGAGGAGCAAAAAACAAAGACCTAGCTTTAGAGGCATTGAATAAGAACCAAAAGCTTCCCTCTATATTCGAAACTTCTAATAAATTAGACGTAGCCCGTGCTGCTAAAATTGGAATGGAGTTTGGAAAAAAATATATCATCAAGGCGCATGGTACAGAATACGAGCAATTGAGTACATTGAAAAAGTTCAAACCAACACTTTTGGTTCCTGTGAATTTCCCTGCAGCTTTTGATGTAGACGACCCCTTCCTAGCACAGAAAATCTCGTTGAATAAAATGCGGTATTGGAATCAAGCTCCAGCAAATCCAAAAGCAATTGCTGCTGCTGGAATTAAATTTGCATTTACAGCAAGTGACTTAAAAAGTGTGAAAGACTTTCTTCCTAATATCCGTAAAGCAGTTCAATATGGATTATCGCCCGAAAGAGCACTCGCAGCTTTGACTACAATTCCAGCACAATTGATCAACCAGAAAGGTCATGTTGGAGAGCTAAAAAAAGGAGCTTATGCAAACCTTTTGGTGACCGATGGTCCTTTGTTCGAGAAAGAAACAAAGATTCATGAAAACTGGGTTCAAGGACAACAGCACATCATTCAGGCCGCTGCTAAAAAAACAATCGACGGATCATATGCTTTAAGCATAAATAAGGAGGCCTTTGAACTGACCCTGTCAAAAAGTGCTACTAAAATAAGTGCAAAAACAGTTCAGAACTCAACAACCCTAAAAACCGAAGCTCGCTATAATAATGGATGGCTAACACTGAGAATTAGTGACAGCACCAAAACTAAATTCGCACAACTTAAATCTAAAATAAGCGATCAGAACAGCTTTGTTGGCGACGGTACTTTCTTTGATGGATCGGCAGTAAACTGGTCGGCAAAAAAAACAGAAGATTCAAAACCAAAGAAAGGCAAAAAAGATAAAGAAGTGCTCCAAAAGATACTCCCGATAACCTACCCAAATAACGGCTTTGGATTCAAAACACGTCCAACTTCAGAAAATGTTTTATTTACTAATGTGACCGTTTGGACCAATGAAGCTGAGGGAATCCTTGAAAATGCAAGTGTTTGGGTTGTCGATGGAAAAATCAAAGCCGTTGGCACCATCGATGAAGCTCCAGGAGCTCGAGTGATTGATGGGACTGGCAAACACCTAACCAGTGGAGTTATTGATGAGCATTCGCATATTGGTGCCTCAAGCATCAATGAAGGGGGTCAAAACTCTTCTGCCGAGGTAACCATCGAAGACGTAATCAATCCAGATGACATTAATTTATACCGCAACTTATCAGGAGGGGTTACTACATTACAGATATTACACGGCTCTGCAAACCCGATTGGTGGTCGCTCAGCGATAATCAAACCTAAATGGGGAGCAGGTGCAGATGAACTTTTATACCCCAATGCAGATCCATACATCAAATTTGCTTTAGGTGAAAATGTAAAACAATCGAACTGGCAAAGTTATGGGCGTTTTCCACAAACACGAATGGGGGTTGAACAGGTTTTCACCGACTATTTCCAACGTGCCAAAGAATACAAGACAGAATGGAAGGCATACAATGCCTTGTCAAAAAAAATAAAAGCCAAAACTGTAGCGCCGCGCTACGATTTAGAAATGGAAACAATGGTTGAGATCTTAGACGGAAAACGCTTTATTTCTTGTCATTCCTATGTTCAAAGTGAAATCAATATGCTACTTAAAGTAGCGGATCGTTTTGGAGTTCGCATCAACACCTTTACCCACATACTTGAAGGCTATAAAGTAGCCGACAAGATGAAAGAACACGGTGTTGGAGGCTCCACTTTTTCGGACTGGTGGGCCTATAAATTTGAGGTGAATGATGCCATCCCATACAACGGGGCAATCATGCACAGTCAAGGAGTAACCGTTGCTTTCAACTCAGATGATTCAGAAATGTCCCGACGCTTGAATCAAGAAGCTGCAAAAGCAGTTAAATACGGAGGAGTTTCTGAAGAAGACGCTTGGAAATTTGTAACACTAAACCCAGCAAAATTATTGCATATCGACGATGAGGTTGGGAGTGTTAAGGTAGGGAAATCTGCTGATCTTGTTTTGTGGAGCGATCATCCCATGTCTATATATGCCGTAGCAGAAAAAACCATGATCGATGGGGTTATATACTTTGATCTTGATCGAGCTACTGCTCAGGTAGAGCAAATTGCTAAAGAAAAAAACAAACTAATTCAAGACATGCTAGTCGCTAAAAATGGTGGTGCGAAAACACAAAAGCCAGTACAGAAAAAAGCAGTAGAATTCCATTGTGAAACACTTGATTAATCTGATTATTATGAAAAATTATATCTCAACATTAGTATTCCTTTTTTGCTGTACTTTAGGAATAGCTCAACAAACACCAGCAGCAGATCAACAGAATAGTATTCTAATATTGGGCGCAACTGCTCATATTGGTGATGGTACCATTTTAGAAAACAGCGCAATTGGTTTGCGTGACGGAAAAATCATTGAAGTAGCTTCAGCAAATGCAGTACAAAATGAATACAGCACAACTATTGATGCTACTGGACAACACCTATACCCTGGATTTATAGCTGCAAACAGTACTGTGGGTATGGTCGAGGTAGACGCAGTTCGTGCAACCAATGATTTGAATGAAATTGGAGAATATCTTCCGCACATCAGAACCATTATTGCCTATAATGCAGAATCTAAAGTAGTCGAAAGCTTACGTCCCAATGGGATATTATCCGCTCAAATCGTCCCAACTCGAGGAGTGATTTCTGGAAGTTCTTCCGTTGTGAAACTCGATGCTTGGAATTGGGAAGATGCAGCATTAGTTACCGATGAAGGTTTACACATCAACTGGCCTCGGGCATATACTTCAAACAGAAGAAGAGGCCCAAGTAGGGACATTAAATACAATAAAAAGAGTTACGAAGAAAAAATAAAATCGCTCAGTGGGTTCTTAAAAGAATCGATGGCATACAATCAAGTCCAATCAAAAACCAAACATCTTCCGTTTGCTGCAATGAGCAATGCCTTTGTTGGGAGCCAAACCGTATATTTACACGCCGATGGTCAACGCGAAATTGTAGACGGAATTCAATTTTTGAAAGAACATCAAATTAAGCATGTTGTTTTAGTTGGAGGTAATGAAGCACATTTGGTAACTGATTTCCTAAAGAAACATGACATTCCAGTAATTGTTTCTCGCCCACACCGATTACCTACCCAAGAAGATCAAGATATAAAGCTTCCATTTAAAATGGCAAAAATCCTTATGGATGCTGGCCTATTAATCACGGTAGATGTAAGCGGAAGAATGGAACGAATGAATACGCGTAACCTTCCGTTTTATGCAGGAAGTTTTGCAGCCTATGGTGTTCCCAAAGAAAAAGCAGTACAAATGATCACCTTAAATGCGGCAAAAATTATTGGTGTTGAAGATCGCTTGGGAAGTTTAACCGTTGGAAAAGACGCTACCCTATTCCTATCTCTTGGAGATGCTCTGGATATGCGTACCAATCAACTTACACATGCCTTTATTGAAGGAAGAGCGCTTTCGTTAGAAACACACCAAACAGAGCTATGGAAACGCTACATGGAAAAATACGCTAGGAAATAAAATTAATGAAATACATTTCGAGCGCTCAAAATCCTCAAATTAAAACCCTCAAAGGGCTACAAGACAAGGCTAGGAAAAGAGCAGAAAACAATCAATTTGTAATCGAAGGAATAAAGGAACTTACCTATGCTATTCAAGCGGGGTACTTGATTGATGAACTCTATGTGAGTGATTCCAATCGGGCTGAAAAAACAGATCAACTAATCCAAAAAAAGCAACGGGATGGTTGTACTCTTTATGAGTTGTCAGCCGCATTATTCAAAACGCTGTGCTATAGGTCCACATCCGATATTCTTGGGGTGGCACAAAGAAAAGAGCACAGTTTAGCAGCTCTCCAACTGAAAGACAACCCCTTGATTCTCATAGCTGAAGCTCCAGAGAAACCAGGAAATATTGGTGCACTCGCTCGAACGGTTGATGCTGCTAAGGTTGATGCCTTAATCATTACCAATCCCAAAACTGACCTTTATAATCCGAATGTAATTCGGTCGAGTGTAGGATGCATGTTTTCAATTCCAATAGCAGTTGCGACGAACGATGAGGTTTTTTCTTTTTTAAAATCAAATAACATCAAACTTTTTAGTGCTGTCCTATCCGAAAAGGCAAAAGTCTATATTGAAGAAAACTATACTAAAGCAACGGCTATAGCTGTAGGCACAGAGGATATAGGTCTGAGTAATGGTTGGTGTAATCAGAGTGAAAATCATATTGTTATTCCCATGTTGGGTGTCAATGATTCGCTTAATGTATCGGTTGCAGCTGGAATTATATTATTTGAAGCCATTCGGCAAAGAAAATGAGAAGAAATTTTGGATGCTAAATTAGTTTCCGTAATTTACTCTTGTGATGATAATCGACGAACAGTTAGAGAATAAAGAAATTGCCAAGCAATACAAAGAGTTGCTCCGCATCAGCTACCTTCAACTCAACGAAGAAGACAAGAAGCTGATACGTTTAGCTTTTGACACTGCCGTGGATGCCCATAAAGATCAAAGAAGAAAATCTGGAGAGGCATATATTTTCCATCCCATCGCTGTTGCCAAGATTGTAGCATCTGAAATCGGGTTGGACGCTGCTTGTATTGCTGCTGCATTATTACATGATACCGTTGAAGACACCGAATATACCTTAGACGATATTGAACGACTTTTTGGAAGTACCGTAGCAAAAATCGTACACGGTTTAACTAAAATATCAAATCTCAAAAAGGATACCGACGTTTCGTTACAAGCAGAAAATTTTCGGAAAATGCTTTTAACGCTGAATGATGATATCCGAGTAATCATTATCAAAATAGCCGATCGTCTGCACAATATGCAGACCATGGATTCTATGCCCGAGTACAAGCAGGTGAAAATTGCCTCAGAAACACTTTATATCTACGCTCCAATTGCACATAGAATTGGGATGTATAACATCAAAACTGAATTAGAAGATTTAAGTTTAAAATACACCGAGCCCCTCCGATTCGATGCCATAAAAAATAAAATCGAAGGCGGTCAAGAGGAACAAAAAAAATACATCAAAGACTTTTCGGCATTCATAGAAAAATCGCTCAACGGAGAACGTTTAAAATATTTCATACAGGGAAGGAGTAAATCGATTTTTTCGATTCATAAAAAAATGCAAAAACAAAACATTCCCTATGAAGGGGTGTTTGATAAATTTGCAATCCGCGTAGTTTACAAATCCACTCCCAAGAATGAGAAGTTTTTAGCTTGGAAAATTTACTCCATCATAACAGATCACTTTACGCCAAACCCCACTCGCCTTCGGGATTGGATTTCTTCTCCGAAATCAAACGGATACGAATCCCTTCACATCACCGTTATGGGGCCCAACAACAAATGGGTTGAGGTACAGATTCGCTCAGAACGCATGCACGAAATTGCAGAAAAAGGGTATGCTGCACATTTTAGATACAAACAGGGAGTGCAGAAAGAGAGTGGAATTGATACCTGGTTAAACCGTGTTCAAGAAGTTTTAGAAAATAAAGAAAGTAATGCAGTTGATTTTGTTGAGGACTTCAAACTCAATCTTTATTCAGAAGAAATTTTCGTTTTTACGCCTCAAGGGGAATTAAAATCCCTGCCAACGGGTTCCTCTGTTCTTGACTTTGCATTCAGCATTCACACCGAAGTTGGAGCCAAAGCCCGTGGTGCAAGAATCAACGGAAAACTAGTACCCTTAAGCAGGACTCTAAAGAGTGGGGAGAATATTGAAATCATTACTTCAGAAAACTCGAAACCTACAGCAAACTGGTTGGATCATGTGATTACATCTCGCGCTCGGTCACGAATAAAAGTTGCGTTAAACGAAGAGAAAAAACGCATCGCCGAAGATGGAAAAGAATTATTGAGAAGAAAACTAAAACAACTAAAGATTACCCTAAACGATAAAACCATTCGAAGGCTGGTTTTATACTTCAAAGTCAATACCAGTTTGGACTTATTTTATCGGGTAGGTATTGGGGTTGTCGACAATAAGAAATTAAAAGATTTTGCCGCTAGTTACAACAGTAAATTTTTCAATTTCATAAAAAAAAGAATCTCGTCCAATGCACGTAAGAACATTAATGATCGAGATGAATTTACATCATCCTTCGATAAATTAGTTTTCGGGAAAGACAAAGAAGAACTTCCCTACTCTTTATCTAAATGCTGCACACCTATTGGTGGTGACAAAGTTTTTGGTTTTCTGTCCATTCACGATGGTCTGAAAGTACATCGTCACGATTGCCCCAATTCCCTATCGTTACAGTCTAATTTTGCCTACAGAGTTTTACCGGCATGGTGGGTTGATTCCTCTGAACAACAGTTCAGTGCTAAACTCAAACTGAGTGGTATTGATCAGACAGGTCTGGTCAATCAAGTCACCCGAGTTATTTCAACTAATATGCATGCCGATATCTTTAAAATTAGTTTTGATACTGAAGAAGGTTTATTCAATGGGTCCATAAATGTGCGGGTCAAAAACAGTGTAATCTTAGACAAACTAGTCAACAATTTGCAGAAAATAAATGGAATTGAAAAAGTTACCCGAGAATAGTTAAAGAAACGATACATTTGTAATCTAAATCATGATTATGACGGAAGCACAAAATCCTCAAGAAGTTGTTAAGGGTGTGTTTATTAACTTTTTGGATCAAAATAAACACAGGAAAACTCCTGAACGTTTTGCAATACTCCATGAGATATACGAGAACGATGATCATTTTGATATTGAATCGCTCTACATCATGATGAAAAATAAAAACTATCGTGTAAGTCGAGCTACATTATACAACACCATTGAGCTTTTACTTGAATCTGGATTGGTGAGAAAACACCAATTTGGAAACAACCAAGCCCAGTACGAAAAATCATTTTTCGACAAACAACACGATCACATCATACTTACCGATACGGGAGAAGTAAAAGAATTTTGTGACCCAAGAATTCAAAGTATAAAAAAAACAATTGAAGAGGTTTTTAATGTTGATATTCATCATCATTCTTTATACTTTTACGGCACCAAAAAAGAATCATAAATATAACATTAGCTACTATGTCTATTGACTTATTATTAGGTCTCCAATGGGGAGATGAAGGAAAGGGTAAAATTGTGGATGTCCTTACCACGAATTATGATATTATCGCACGTTTTCAAGGGGGGCCAAACGCAGGTCACACCCTCAAATTTGACGGTTTCTCTCATGTTTTACATACCATTCCATCTGGAATATTTCACCCAACCGCTCTCAACTTAATAGGTAATGGCGTTGTAATTGATCCTGTTATTTTTCAAACAGAAATTGAAAAATTAGCTTCCTTTACTATTGATTTTCCAAACAAGCTTTTAATTTCTAAAAAAGCACATTTAATCCTTCCCACCCACCGCCTCTTAGACGCAGCATCAGAGGCATCAAAAGGAAAAGCTAAAATTGGATCTACTCTCAAAGGAATTGGACCAACCTATATGGATAAGACCGGACGAAATGGAATCCGTGTTGGTGACATCTTACTCCCGGATTGGAAAGAACGTTATGAAAACTTAAAAACGAAGCATTTAAAAATGCTAGACTTTTACGAAGGTAAAATTGAATTTGAACTATCCCTACTTGAAGACGCTTTTTTCAAGGCAATAGAAGAGCTCAAAAAACTACCTTTTGTAGACAGTGAACATTTATTACACACCGCTTTAAAAGAAGGTAAAAAGGTCTTAGCTGAAGGAGCACAAGGATCGTTGCTGGATATTGATTTCGGAACCTATCCCTTTGTAACTTCATCTACTACCACAGCAGCTGGAGCTTGTACTGGTTTGGGGATAGCACCCAACACCATTGGTGAAGTTTTTGGTATTTTCAAAGCCTATGCAACTCGTGTCGGAAGCGGACCTTTTCCAACAGAATTGTTTGATGAAGTTGGAGAAACCATGGGGCGTGTTGGTATGGAATTTGGCGCAACAACAGGACGTTCAAGACGTTGTGGGTGGATTGACCTTGTTGCTCTTAAATATGCAATTCGTGTCAATGGAGTTACCCAATTGATGATGATGAAAGGAGATGTTCTCTCTGGATTCGAAACCATCAAGGTGTGTACTTCGTACAAAACTGCTGAAGGATCAATTGAACACCTTCCTTTCAGTATTGAACCAGAACATGTGACGGCCGAGTATATTGAATTAGCTGGATGGAAAGAGGATTTAACAGCTATGACTGCTGAAGACCAATTCCCAAAAGAATTCAATGACTACATCGCATATCTAGAAAAAGAACTCGAAACACCGATTAAGATTGTTTCAGTAGGTCCCGATCGTAAACAAACGATTTTCCGTTAAACAAAAGTAACACCAACAGCTTGAAATTTATAAAAACGCTTGTTTTTCTTCTCTTTGTTAGCTTTGGAGTGCGATATGTTTCTGCTCAAGAACCCAAAATTGTTGAAATTCGACAGGCGGGCTCTTTTGCCAAGGATGAAGCTCAATATCCTGGAGCAAATATTTTATTAAAAAAAGGAAACACACGCGTACATTTGTTTCACAAAGGAGCATTAGTTGTATCGGACAAATCCTTTTTCTATTCCAAAAAAAACTTTTTTGAAGCAGCAGGAGAAGTTGTGTTTACCCAAGGTGACACGCTTCGAATGACGAGTGATTACCTTGAATATAACGGCGCCAATGGTCAAGCAAAAGCATGGGGAAACGTTTTTTTGAAACAACCGGATATGTCCCTCGAAACCGATACACTTTATCTTGACCGTAACGAGAACATTGCCTATTATGACACTCCAGGGACAGTAATTGACAGTAGTAGTACACTAAAAAGTAATCGGGGCAAGTATTTTATGAATGAAAAAAAATACCGATTCATTTCCAATGTGCGCATTACAAATCCAGAGTACAATGTCACCTCTGCCCAATTGGATTATTTTACAGAAACCAATAAAGCATATTTGTACGGTCCCACCAAAATCATTGGAGCTGATTATGATATTTATTGTGAGCGGGGCTATTATAACCTTGATGCACAACGTGGAAATTTTAATCAGAATGCGCTAATTAACTACAATCAAAAAATCATTGAAGGAGATAGCCTCTACTTTGAAAACGAAAGAGAATATGCAGCAGCAACCGATGATGTATCCATAACAGACACCATCAACAATTCCATCATACGAGGGAATTATGCAGAGATTTTTAAAGCAAAAGATTCTGCGATCATTACACGACGCGCCTATGCGATAAACCTCTTGGAGAATGACTCACTTTACATCAAAGCCGATACTCTAATTGGAACTGGTCCACCCGAACACCGAATACTTCGGGGTTATTATAACGTGAAAATATTGAAATCTGACATCCGTGGGAAGTCAGACTCCTTGTATCTCGACAATCAAATCGGCAAAATTGAATTACACAAACAGCCACTCACCAAGAAAGAAGATAAGATTTTAAGCGATGATGAAAAAAATGCTAGAAATCCTGTATTGTGGTTTGGTGCCAGTCAAATGAGTGGAGAGGTAATTCATTTATTGACCGAACCGGGAGAAAAAAAGTTAGACTCCCTTCAAATATTCGGGAATGCCTTCATCATAGAACAGGACTCCCTAAGCACCGATGGGTTCAATCAAATTACTGGGAGTGAACTCTATGGAGACTTTGAAGAAGGAGCTCTGAAAAACTTAGACGTAATAAAAAACACCATGGTTATTTATTACTTATACTCCGACAATGGGGAGTTAATCGGAATTAATAAAACCATTTGCAGTGCGCTCGACATTGTTTTTTTAAATAATGAAATCAATGAAATTTCATTTTATGTAAGCCCAGATGGGGAAGTTTTTCCAGAAGAAAAGATTGATCAGAATCTAAGGAAACTCGATGGTTTCCTCTGGCGTGTCGATGAACGTCCAGATACTTTCGAAGATTTATTTTTAATAGAAAACGTAGAACGGAAAAAAGTACCTGAAGTTTCAATATCCAAAGAATGAAAAAGCTTCAAGAAGATTTTTTAAAATTTCAAGCCAAAACAACTCCTTACCCTTTAGGAATTGTTGTAGACTACGCCCAAGGTTGTTATGTACACGACACCGATGGAAAAGCCTACTTAGATTTTATTGCTGGGGTTTCTGCCTGCAGCATTGGCCATTGTCATCCGAATGTAGTTGAAGCGATTAAAACACAAGCTGAGCGTTATTTACACCTAATGGTTTACGGGGAATTTGCACAGGAACCCGCTGTAAATCTGGCTAAAGAACTTGCCGCTGAACTACCCGAAAGTCTGGGAGTAACCTATCTTGTAAATTCAGGAACTGAAGCTATAGAAGGTGCCTTGAAACTAGCAAAAAAAGTAACCGGTAGAGGTGAATTGATAGCAGCACACAACGCGTATCATGGAAGTACACATGGGGCTTTGAGTCTTTTAGGGGCAGAACAGCAAAAGAAAGCCTATCGACCTTTATTGCCTGGAATTCAATTCATCAAGTTTAATGATGCCGGAGATCTTCACAAAATAACAACAAAAACTGCAGCAGTATTACTTGAAACCATTCAAGGGGGTGCTGGGTTTATCTTGCCCCAGGATACCTATTTAAAGAAGGTAAAAGAACGCTGCGAGGCCGTTGGAGCTTTACTTATTTTAGATGAAATTCAACCCGGTTTTGGCCGGACTGGAAAGCTTTTTGGTTTTCAGCATTTTGATGTTGTACCGGATATCTTAGTCATGGGAAAAGGCATGGGAGGCGGTTTACCCATTGGAGCATTCAGCAGTTCAGCAGCTCATATGCTTCAGTTGACAGAAAATCCGAAGTTAGGGCACATTACCACCTTTGGTGGAAATGCACTCATTGCTGCAGCAGCTCTAGCCACCCTCCGAACGCTTAAAGAGGAACAGCTACTAGATGCTGTTGCAGAAAAAGAGAAACTGTTTCGATCGTTATTAAAACATCCGAAAATAAAGTCCATCAATGGGACTGGCTTGATGCTGGCACCCCTCTTTGAAACAGAAGAAATAGCAAATACAGTGGTATTGGAAAGTATGAACAAAGGGCTGCTTTTATTCTGGCTGTTATGGGAAAAAAAAGCGGTACGTATTTCGCCTCCATTGACCATTTCATTGGACGAAATAAAAAGGGGGTGTGCCATTATAATCGAGGTTTTGGATGGAATAAAAACCTAAAAACTGTTAATTACTTTGTTAAGAACAATTGAATCTTTCAGTATATAAAAGCAGACTTCGCTTTAACTTGTATAATACAAATCCCAGACACATGCAAAACTCGTTTTCAAACAATTCTGACTCACCAATTCCTCGGTTTGAACAAATGCTCAAAACCAATGAAGTGTACTACTTTGATGCAGAGGATTTTGAATGCATCATTCAATTCTATATTGATTCTGGTGAAATTAATCTAGCAAAAAAAGCCTTACACTTAGCTATAAAACAACATCCTGTTCACAGCGATTTGCTTCTACTAAAATCGGAGCTTTTGATTTTTGATGGAGCAGACGATCAAGCTCAAATACTTTTAGATTCCATACAAGAACTCGATCCGCACAACCAAGAAATATTTGTACAGCGAGCAACAATTTTTTCAAAAAACAAAGAACATTACGCTGCCATAGAATTACTTCTAGAATCTTTACAACAATCCGATGATCAACTGGAAATTTGGTGCCTGTTGGGAATGGAATATATGGTTCTGGAAGACTACAGCAACGCGCAAGAGTATTTCAAATTAGCCTTAGAAGAAGATCCCGAAGACTACCAAGTACTATACAATCTTTTGTATTGCTTTGAATTTCAAAGATCATACGAAGAAGCCATTACAGTTCTGAATGCGGTTTTAGAGAAAAATCCTTATAACGAAATTGCATGGCATGAGATTGGAAAACAATACCTCAATTTAGATCGCAACGAAGAAGCCCTTAGTGCCTTCGATTTTGCAATCATTTCTGAAGATCAATTTACGGGTGCCTATATCGAAAAGGGGAAAGTTCTCGAGAAAATGGGGCGCTACAATGAAGCCATTGAAAATTTTCAAATCGCAATCCAAATTGATGATCCCAGTTCTTATGCTTACTTGAGAATAGCAAAATGTCATCAAGCTCTTGGGAATGATTCCTTGGCATTACAATACTTTAAAAAATCGGTGCAAGAAGATCCTTCGAGTGAAAAAAGCTGGAATGCTATGATTGACTTTTACATCCAACTTGAAGATATAGACAAAGCTTTTTACTACACAAAAAAAGCATTGCTCATAAACGAAGACAGCGTAGGCTATAACAAACGAAATGCCTTGTTATTACAAACTCTTGGTCAATATACCGAAGCAGAAATTGCTTATCAGAATACCATTCAACTAGGGAATTACGAACTCGAAATTTGGATTGAATGGATGAATACCTTGATTTTCTTAAACGAATGGGAAAAAATGATTACCATAGGACATCAAGCAAAAGAGTTTTATCCTGACAGTGCCGAAATTGATTTTAGAATTGCGGGAAGCTACCGAAGATTAAGCTTATTAAATGAGGCCGAATTCTTTATACAAGACTTGCGTAAAAACAAAAAAAATCCTCCAGAAAACATATTGAATTTATTTCCTGAATTCAAAACTATTTTCAACGTCTCTTAATCTATTTTAATTTTTGAAAAAGAAACCACAAACCAAACTTAGGCTCTTTTTTAAAGGAATGTCCATGGGAATTGCGGATGTTATCCCAGGAGTTTCAGGAGGAACCATTGCCTTAATTGCAGGGATTTACGAAGAACTAATTTTCTCTATCGACAACATAAACTTACGTTCTTTGCTCATTCTTAAAAAAAATGGTTTTTCCGCCTTTTGGAATGCAATTAATGGCCGCTTTTTACTTCCCTTGATCTTAGGGGTTGGAACAAGTATTGTCCTTTTTTCTGGTCTCATACATTTTCTTTTAAATGAATATCCAATTCCGGTTTGGGCCTTCTTTTTTGGTTTGATTTGTTTTAGCATCCTATTACTTTTAAAGCAAAACCAGCCCAAAACACTAAAATCGGTGCTCTTTCTGGTTTTAGGGTTTATGATCGCATACAGCATCACTCAAATTACGCCCAATGGTGGGGAAATCAGTTTGGGCTATCTCTTTTTCTGTTCTATGATTGCCATCATTGCCATGATTCTTCCCGGAATATCAGGCTCATTCATTTATATCCTTCTGGGGGCTTATGAAGTTGTACTAAATACTTCAAAGAACAGTATCCTTGCCTTGGTCTATTTTGAATGGGATAATTTTGTGGAAACCTATTCCAGACTCTTCGTTATTGGTTTGGGTATTGTAGTTGGTTTAAAGACATTTTCAAGTTTTTTGAAATGGTTGTTTACCAACCAAAAACAAGCAACCCTGATGGTCTTGATAGGCTTTATGATTGGTGCTTTACCCAAAATATGGCCTTGGCAAAAACCCGTAGCATGGGAAGTGATTTCAGCAAGTAAAAAAGTTGCAATCAAAACCGAATACACAGCACCTTGGAATTTTGACGGAGACCCTCAACTTCTTATAGCTTTGGTAATGATGCTTTTTGGATTTCTTTTTCTATATTTCCTTGAACGAAATTCGAACACACAAAACAATGCCGTCTAGAAAAAGTCGAAGCCAAAAACTTGAATTGATTTGCAAAGGAATCGCCATGGGAGTAGCCAATAAAATTCCCGGTGTTTCGGGAGGTATTGTGGCTTTGGCTGCTGGCTTTTACGAAGAGCTTATTTACTCGTTTTCAAGATTCAATAAAACAGCGCTCTCATTAATATTTAAAAGAGAATTCCGTGCTTTTTACAACTATGTAAACGGGGCTTTTTTAAGCCTGCTTTTCACCGGAGTAGTGATCAGTTTTTTTAGCGCTTCTTTAATTTTAGATCAGTTTATTCAGCATTATCCGCGGCAAGTTTGGGGCCTGTTTTTTGGGATGATTCTAGCCTCCGTTTTTTTTATTTGGATTCAAGCAAAACGATTTACCTATAAAGAATATCTGGTAACACTGACAGGGGTTGGCTTTGGTTTAGCGGTTACTTTCCTTACTCCTGGACAAGAGAACGACAACCTTTTATTTGTTTTCATCTGCGGCATGATCAGTATTTCTGGAATGATCCTACCGGGACTCTCAGGATCATTTTTAATTTTAGTCTTAGGGAATTATACGCTCTTATTGATTGATGCAGTAAATGCCTTATACTTCACTTTGGTCGATATCATTTCTTTAAATTTTAGCTTTGTAGAAGAACCTGAGCGGCTCCATCTTTTGGGAGTTATGCTAGCTTTTACCCTAGGTTCTGTAAGCGGATTACTGATACTATCCAAAGCATTACGGTGGTTTTTACAGCACTATCCCGAGAAAATAATTGCTTTGTTAATCGGTTTTATTTTAGGGTCATTAAATGCAACTTGGCCCTGGAAAAGGATCGTTGATA
Organism: Candidatus Arcticimaribacter sp.; assembly: GCA_965655585.1. Taxonomy (GTDB): domain Bacteria; phylum Bacteroidota; class Bacteroidia; order Flavobacteriales; family Flavobacteriaceae; genus Arcticimaribacter. The sequence goes on from CBFHHG010000027.1 coordinate 17,536, forward strand.
CTACAAATCTGGAAACACAAAATGAATCTCAGGAATTATTTTGGCCAAAACTTAGCGAATTCGAAAACATCTACGTAATCCTTTTCATACTTTTGGGTTTTGGAATTGTCACCCTATTAGAAACCTATGGAAAAAAAAGCACAAAACAATAAACGCTACGGCTTGGTTGGCAAAGACATTGCCTATTCTTTTTCACGTTCGTACTTCGCTGAAAAATTCCAAAAGGAAGGCATTCGTGACTGTACCTATGAAAATTTTGACTTGGAGTCTATTGAAGACATCCAAACAATTTTGAAGACAAAAAATCTGAATGGTCTCAACGTAACCATTCCCTATAAAGAGGCCATTATCCCCTATATGGATCAACTCTCTGAAGATGCCAAAATAATTGGTGCAGTAAATACCGTTCGCATTGTATCGGATGGGACGACAGAAGGACACAATACGGACGCCTATGGCTTTAAAGCAGCATTGCTTAGGCAATGGGATAAACATGCCGACAAAGCATTGATTTTGGGTACTGGTGGAGCTTCTAAAGCGGTGTGTTATGTTTTAGAACAAATGAACATTGAACCCTTATTCGTTTCTAGAAACCCCCTGGCTGGTCAAATTTCCTATGAACAGATTGATGCAAGCCTTATGGAATCGCACAAACTCATCGTCAACTGTACGCCAATAGGAACGCATCCAAAAATAGACCAAGCGCCTCAAATCCCATACGACTTGATCAATTCTGGGCATTTTTTATTTGATTTAATTTATAATCCTGAGGAAACACTTTTTCTAGCACAAGGAAAAAAAAAGGGTGCAACCCTACAAAATGGATATTTCATGTTGGAGCAACAAGCTGAAAAATCTTGGAATATCTGGAATCACCCCCCCATTTAATTTAATTTTTTGTAAATTTTGACTGAAATTAATCTACTTGAGTACATTTCTTGTACTCACTAAAAACAACTGATGATGGAAAAATCTACTGAACCTAACGAATCTAAGCAAGAAGAGGGGATCAATGAAGCTTCTGAAATCAGTACAAGTCAAGAGGAACAAAGTAAAACGACAGAACCTAAGACTGTACCGGAAGACAAAACAATTCAAACAAAAATCAATTTTGATAGCCTTGAACTCGAATCCTATGCCGATGTTTTAAAAAAAATGATCCATGCGACTGATTGGACAAAAAAAGGAAAGGAAATTCAAGAAGTTATCTCCCAATTTGATAGCCGTTTTGGGAAAATATTCAATGAAAAGAGAAAAGAGTTTATTGCAATAGAAGGCAACGACTTGGATTTTGAATTCAGTCCACATTATAAAAAAGAATTCAGTCAACTGGTTAGAGAATACAAAACCAACAAGAGCGCACATTATAAATCTCAAGAAAAAAATCAGAAAGAAAACCTGGAAAAACGCTTGGAGATTATTGAAGAGATCAAAGCCTTAATTGGGATCAGCGAAAATAATTCCAATAACTATAAAAAATTCAGAGCCCTACAAGAAAGCTGGCACCAAACGGGTCAAGTTCCAAGAGCCGAAAGCAACAACGTTTGGGAAACCTACAAGCATCATGTAGAGCGATTTTATGACTTCCTACATTTGGATCGTGCTTTACGTGAAAAAGATTTCAAGCACAATTACGAAGAAAAGCTAAAACTCATCGAGCGGGCAGAAAGTTTAGTAACCCATCAAGATGTAGTCGTTGCCATTCGAGAGTTGAATGTATTACACCGAAAATGGAAAACTGATCTCGGGCCCGTAGCTCGGGAGCACCGCGAAGAACTTTGGAGTCGTTTTCAGGATGCAACTGCCAAAATACACGAACGCAAAAACGAGTACAACAAAAATATCGATGCCATTCTACTTGAGAATTTAGCAGAGAAAAAAGCCATCCTGACCCAAATCGAGGAACTCTATACCGACCACCCAAGCAACCACAATGCTTGGCAAAATTCGTTGAAGCAAGTACATGCGTTAAAAGAAAAATTCCACAACATCGGTCGTATTCCGAGGGCACAGAATAAAGCCATTTGGAATGACTTTCGAATGGTGTTGAAAAACTTCAACCACAAAAAAAATGAGTTCTACAAGGCTCAGAAGCAGGAAGAAAAAGTTCATATTGCAGAAAAAAAGGCCTTAATCACCGAAGTAAAGTCCATCCTAGAGAGTTCGGACTGGAGGTCCTATACCGACCGCATGAAAGCAATTCAGGTTGCATGGAAAAAAACGGGGCGTATTTCCCGAAAACTCTCCAATCAGTTGTGGGATGAATTCAAAACTGCAACCGACCTCTACTTTGCTCGCTTGAAGAATAAAGAAGAAGCCTATAGCGAACAAGATCAGGCCATTCTAAAAGCCAAGCGTGCCTATTTTGAAGATTTAAAAACCCAGGAAGCACCCACGGAGACCGAAGCCCTATTTACTTATATAGCAACTGCATTCGAGAATTGGAACGCAATGGGAGCACCTTCGGATGGTGTAAAAAATTCTATGCAAAGAGAATATACCGAATTCCTCAAAGAGCTCTGGAATAAAACAAAACTTAAGGGAGAAGAAAAGACAGCTGCCCTTTTCAAAACCGACTTACTCCTTCTCAAAGACAACGAAGAAGGTTTGAATAAGGAGCATATTCAATTGAAGAAAAAAATTGATGAGTCCAAAACGGAATTGATTCAATTAGAAAACAACTTGGCCTTTTTCAGCACAACTTCGAGCGAAAGTCCCATGGTGCAGGAGGTGAATGCTAAGATCAAAAAACTAAACGACCAAATCGAACATTGGGAAACTAAGGTGAAACAAATCAAAACCCTAGGTAGGGAATTGAAGAAACAAGAAGCGATAGATAAGGAAGAAACTGAAGGGGAAAGCACTGAAACAGGAGAGAATTAATTAGCTGTTATTGACTTTTCTTCTTCATGAAGAAACAAACTAATCAATTGATACATTTTATATAATTTATCTAGATCTACTTGTTTAATATTATCACGAAAACCGTGAAGGCTTCCTACAGGAAGCAATACTGTACTGGCAACATAATCACCTATATCCAACAATTCACAGGCCGAGAAATTAATGATCTTAGTAGATTTTTTTTTGGTGAAATAACTACGTTGCGGTAGGACACTCCCAATAGAGTTATATTTAAAGCTACGATAAAAATCCAATCCAAAACTAGATTTTTTAAAGGGGACATAATCTCCCCCTGCAATTGCTGGCATAATTCCATAACCAAGATCCATCGAATTTTCATTCGCTACAGAGATAGCTAATTTTTTTAAGGAATTCTCGCTAACATCATAAACACAATTTTGCTTTCCTTTCACTCCAACGACGTCAACATTGACGACAAACTTGATTCTATAAAATTCTTCAAGAGACAATCGGGCAACATGCGCTCGTGAGCCTCTAAGCCCTGATTCTTCTGATCCAGCAAGTAGTATTCGATAACTGAATTTATTGTTTCGCTCGGCTATGTATTTAGCC
>CBFHHG010000028.1:0-3817 GCA_965655585.1 Candidatus Arcticimaribacter sp.
GTGGTCAACTAGCAAATAAAGCCCTGAAAAACTAATTCTTTAATGAAGTTGTATATTCGTGGAGTATGAAAGTAACAGAGCAAATTAAAGATCCCATTTATGAAGAAATGGAGCACTTCGAACAAAAGTTCAGTGATTCGATGTCTTCTAAAGTTGCGCTGCTCAATCGAATTACCCATTTTATAGTCAATCGAAAAGGGAAGCAGATGCGGCCCATGTTTGTATTCCTCACGGCTAAGCTCTTAGGCGGTGGAAAAGTTACCGAGCGCACTTATAGAGGCGCTTCTGTGATCGAACTAATTCATACGGCCACTCTTGTTCACGATGATGTTGTTGATGATAGTAATCAACGGAGAGGTTTTTTCTCGATCAACGCATTGTGGAAAAATAAAATCGCCGTTCTCGTTGGCGACTATTTATTATCCAAAGGCTTACTTTTATGTATTCATAACGAAGATTTTGATTTACTTAAAATCATTTCTGTAGCGGTTCGCGAAATGAGCGAAGGAGAATTATTGCAGATCGAAAAGGCTAGAAACCTTGATATAACAGAAGATATTTACTTTGAAATTATCCGACAGAAAACAGCAACATTACTTGCCGCATGTTGTGCAATGGGTGCACAGTCTGTTTCTGATGATAAACAAGCAGTTGAGCAAATGCGTGCTTTTGGAGAACTTCTAGGAATGGCTTTCCAGATCAAAGACGATCTTTTTGATTATGGGGAAGCAAAAATTGGGAAGCCAACAGGAATTGACATCAAGGAACAAAAGATGACCTTGCCTTTAATTTACACATTGAACAATGTCTCTTCGAAAGAAAGAAAATGGTTGATTCACTCGGTTAAAAAATACAATACAGATAAAAAAAGAGTAAAAGAGGTTATTCAGATGGTCAAAGATTCGGGAGGCTTGGATTACGCCCAAAGTCGGATGGAATCATATCGCACTGAAGCCTTAGATATTCTAAAGACATTTCCTAAAAATGCCTACCGTGATTCTTTAGAATTAATGGTAAACTATGTCATTACTCGTAAACAATAAACAATACGTAAACACTAAAATTTGATTTCTAAAAGCACCATAGACCAAGTGTATGAGACTGCTCGTGTAGAGGAGGTCATTGGCGATTTTGTTGGTTTAAAGAAGTCTGGAACTAACTTCAAAGGACTAAGTCCTTTTACCCAAGAACGCAGTCCGAGTTTTATGGTTTCTCCTGTAAAGCAAATTTGGAAAGACTTTAGTAGCGGAAAAGGAGGGAACGTTGTGGCCTTTCTTATGGAGCACGAACATTTTTCTTATCCTGAGGCCATACGTTATTTGGCTAAAAAGTATAATGTTGAAATTGAAGAAACCGAGCAAACCGATGCGGAGAAAGAAAAGTTAAACGAACGTGAAAGCATGTTCTTAGTAGCTGAACACGCAAACACCTATTTTAAGCAAACGCTTTGGGAAGCATCAGAAGGAAAGGCAATAGGGCTTACTTACTTCAAAGAACGTGGCTTTACAGACGAAACCATTAAGAAGTTTGATTTAGGTTATTCTCCCCAAGAGAAAGATATATTTACAAAAACAGCACTTAAAAATGGTTTTCAATTAGAGTTCCTCGAGAAAACAGGCCTGTCAATTGTTAATGAAAGTTATCAGGTCGATCGCTTTCGAGGCAGGGTCATGTTCCCAATCAAAAGCCTTTCGGGACGGGTAGTCGGTTTTGGTGGAAGAATTCTAGGAGATAATAAAAAAACAGCCAAATATTTAAACTCACCTGAAAGTGAGATTTACCATAAAAGTAAAGTGCTTTATGGAATATACGAAGCAAAACAAAGTATAGCCAAAGCAGATGTGTGTTACCTTGTAGAGGGCTATACAGACGTTATTCAAATGGTTCAGTCAGGAGTGACTAATGTCGTCTCGTCTTCGGGAACTGCACTTACAGAGCTTCAGATTCGCTTGATTCAGCGACTCACTCAAAATATTGTAGTTCTTTTTGATGGGGATGCTGCGGGACTCCGAGCTTCGCTTCGTGGGATCGATATGATTCTAGCACAGGGAATGAATGTAAAGGTCTGTTCGTTTCCAGAGGGAGAAGACCCGGATAGTTTTGCCAAGAAAAATTCGCAAGAAGCTATTGAACTTTTTTTTAAGGAAAATGCAAAAGATTTCATTCAATTCAAAGCCTCTTTACTTCTCGAAGATGCCGCAAATGATCCCGTTAAAAAGGCCGCTACAATTCGGGATATTGTAGAAAGTATATCTAAAATACCAGACCCAATTCAACAAGAAGTCTATGTGCAAAGTTGTGCGCAGCAGATGGAAATTTCAGAAAATGTTTTGTTTAGTGCTTTGGCTCAACTTACAAAGAAAGCCCAATCCAATTCGCGTAAAACGGCTCCCAAAGAAGAGTCTTTCCGGGTAGTGAAAAACGATGCTCCACAAAATATTACCGTAGATCACACTTTTGAATTGGAACGACAAATCATAACAATCTTAATGCTCTATGGGGACCGAGAAGAATCCTTTAAAGAGTCTGTATTGAGTTTTTCTGATGAAAAAGACATTTTAGAAGAAATCACTGAAGTGAAAGCAAAGGTGTTTGAGAAAATATTTTTGGATTTACAGCAAGATGAGGTTGAATTAGCAAATGCAAACTTCAAAACCTTATTTTATCTTTTAATTGAACATTTTCAAGTAGAAGGTCAAATTGCCATGGATAAATTAATACCTACCCTAGACGGAGAGTTGAGTTCCTTGGTGAGTAATATCCTTATGAACGAAGATCAATATCAATTGCACGATTGGGAGAAGAAAAATATTTTTGTAAAATCCAGAGACAGTCAAGTACCACAACTAGTAAACGAAACTATTTTAACACTTCGAAAGTTGTTGATTGATAAAAAAATAGAAGAACTTCAGAGTCAAGTACAAGACAAAGAATTGCATCACGCAGAAATCTTAGAGGAAGTGATGAGTTACTACCAACTCAAGCAAGTTGTTTCCAGAAAATTAAATCGAGTAATTTAGCTCCTAAAGGTCGATTGGAATTTCACAGACAGGAATTGGCTGCATCTTATGCTGGTTTTGACTGTGGAGTTTTTTATAAATCGCTCGAACTTCTTTTTGTCTATCGGTGTCGCGCTCTGAATTGCTGTTCACATGATTCATGGCCCATTCCAATTCCTTGTAAGTAGCACCCATTTGATCTTCGTCTGTACGATCATCACCCCACAATCCATCCGTGGGAGCAGCTTGTTGAATGGAATCGATAATGTTGAGGTTTTTGGCGAGTAAAAACACCTCAGATTTCATCAGATCAGCTATGGGACTAAGATCTACGCCACCATCTCCATATTTAGTGTAAAAACCAACGCCAAAATCTTCAATTTTATTTCCAGTCCCAGCAACTAAATAGCGTTCTAGTGCTGCGAAATAATACAGGGTAGTCATGCGTAAGCGGGCACGCGTATTGGCTAAACTCAGAAACTTACTCCCCTCATCTGTGGTAGGAGGTAAAAGTTCCTGAAAGCTTTCAAAAACTCCCGTAAGGGAAAGCGAATGATGCCGAACGTTGGGGTATTTGCTTTCGAGCCAAGCAATGTGTTCTTGTGCTCTTGTAACTTGATTTGCTTCTTGATGAATGGGCATTTCCAAGCAAAGGACAGGTTTCCCTGTAAGTGCACACAAGCTTGAAGTTAAAGCCGAGTCAATACCACCAGACACACCAACTACAAAACCATTCATTCCTGATTTATCGGCATAGTCCTTAAGCCAGTTTACGATGTGGTCAATAACTTTTTCTGGTGATTTCATGTGTTTTAGCA
>CBFHHG010000028.1:3917-20952 GCA_965655585.1 Candidatus Arcticimaribacter sp.
CTTGAGGCAGAAATTAATCGAATCCCTGTTGCGATTAACATCGATCGTTTTGATCTTAAGTTTTATAATGCTACTCCTGAGGAATATATTGAACTCAAAAAAACCTATCCGTACCTGTTTCCTAATCAATTTCCAGATAGTATATGGGTTAAAAGACAACGCGACAGTATTCAAACGCTTTTGCATGCCGAAATAAAAAAGGTTTATCCTTCCTTGGACCCTGTAAAAGAGGAGTTGGTTTCGTTATATAAACACATCAAATATTATTTTCCGCAAATACAAGATCCGCATATCGTTACTGTAGTCAATAATGTAGATTATCAGAGTAAAACAATTTTCACAGACTCCTTACTGATCATCTCTTTAGATACTTATTTGGGATCAAAGAATCCGTTGTATGAGGGTATTCCGAAGTACATTGTTAAGGATATGGAGCTTCCTTATATGACGTCGCATATTATAGATGAATTAGGAAACGCCTTAGTGAAAAGCCCTGCAAATAGAACCTTGTTGGGCCAGATGATTTATTGCGGAAAAAAGTTGTACCTAAAAGACCTTATGTTGCCCCAGACTTCCGATGCCATTAAGATCAGCTATTCTCAAGAACAAATAGATTGGGTCCACGATAACGAGCGTTATATGTGGCAATATTTTATAGAAAACGAATTGCTTTATAAGACACAATCCTCCTTATTTCTCAGGTTTATTGAGCCTGCTCCTTTTTCAAAATTCTATTTGGAGATTGATAACGAAACTCCAGGTAAAGTTGGTCAATGGATTGGGTGGCAAATTGTTCGCTCTTATATGGAAAAGAACCCAGACACATCTTTAGAAAAACTCTTTGAGACTCCAGCGATGGAATTATTCAATCAATCAAATTATAAACCCGCAAAATAAGAACATGGGAAAACAAACCAATATATCCATTGAAGTAGCCTTAGACGAAAATAAGATTCCAGAAAAAATTGTTTGGTCTGCACCCGATGGAGGAGTTAATGAAGAGGAGGCGCAAGCCTTATTGATGTCCTTATGGGACGGAAAAAACCAAGAAACCCTTCGTATGGATTTATGGGTGAAGGATATGCCGATTGATCAAATGAATGTGTTTTTTCATCAATCGTTAGTGACCATGAGTCAAACTTTTTTGCGAGCGACCCAAGATGAGAAGATGGCAGCTACGATGAATGATTTTTGTGATTATTTCGCCGAAAAACTAAAAATCGACCGCAGCTAAAGCTTCACGATTGTTAAAATCTTCGTTCAGTTGAGCGATATATGCCAAGAGTTCATCTCCACCTGTTTTGTGTAAAGACGATGTGATGAAGTGTGGAGGTGCTTCTTCCCATGCGTGATCAAGCATTTTCTGAATATAAGCCTTTGATTTACGTTCAATTGCCATCGGTTTTTCCTTATCTGCTTTAGTAAAAACGATTGCGAAAGGGATGTAATTTATTCCCAGCCATTCCATAAATTCCAAATCAATAGGTTGTGGATCATGACGAATATCGATTAAAACAAAGGCAGAAACCAATTGCTTTCTTTTTTCAAAGTAGGTGGTAATCAGTTTTTGAAAAGCTTTTTTTGATGTTTTGGAAGTACGTGCATAACCGTAGCCAGGTAAATCGACTAAGTACCAAGACTTATTAATTTTGAAGTGATTGATAAGCTGGGTTTTTCCGGGTCTTCCAGAAGTTTTCGCAAGATTTTTACGATCGCAAATAGAGTTTATTAAAGAAGACTTACCAACATTGGAACGCCCAATAAAAGCGTATTCTGGAATGGGTTCGTTTGGACATTTGGAGACATCCGTGTTGCTGATAATGAATTCGGATGTTGTGATTCGCATTTTTACTAGAAGTTACGTTTCTTGAGCCACTCCATAAGTTTTTTGTTGAATGTGTCAGGATGTTCCATCATAGGAGCATGACCACATTCTTTGATCCAATAAAGATCAGAATCCGGCAATAATTTATGGAATTCATCAGCTACATTGGGCGGAGTTACTAGATCGTTCTCACCCCAGATGAGGCCGGTAGGAGTATGCATTGTTGGCAAATCCTTAGCCATATTGTGACGAATTGCACTTTTGGCGATCGCTAAAGTCCGTATGAGTTTATTTCGATCATTGACAACTTCAAAAACTTCGTCTACAATCTCTTTGGTAGCTACTTCAGGGTCAAAAAACACCTCTTGTGCCTTGGATTTAATATAATCATAATTCCCTCTTTTTGGATAACTTTCACCCATAGAGTTTTCATATAAACCCGAACTACCTGCAAGCACCAGACCTTTTACTAATTCCGGATGATTTTTGGCAAAAACTAGTCCGATATGTCCTCCAAGAGAGTTTCCAAGTAGAATGGCATTGTCAATTTTCTTGAAGGTTAAAAAACTTTTCAAATAGTCTGAAAAAGTTTTAACATTGGTTTTGATTAAAGGTAATTCATATATAGGCAACTCAGGTATGATGACCTTGTAACCTTCCTTAGGAAAGAAATCAGCTACACCAGCGAAATTACTCAGACCACCCATTAAACCATGTAGAATTACGATTGGTTGTCCTGCTCCAATTTCGGCGTATTTAAAATCCCCCTCTTCTGTAAATTTTTTTTCCATGCTAGACGTCGCTCTAGAGACTTATGAGCCGACAAATATAGTTAATATTAACCGATACTGTCTTATTTATTTAACTCTTATCTCCCAAGCTTAAGCTATGATTGAGATTGGAAACTTATCAACAAAGTGGTATTAAGTGGAAAAATGTGGTAAATATATTTTATATTTGATTATTCAATTCGCAAACAATTAAGATGCAGCACTTTATTGGAACATATGAATGTAAGGCCGATACTAAAGGACGTATCATGCTTCCTGTTGCTCTGAAAAGGCAACTGGCACAGAATCTTACAGAACAATTTGTGCTCAAGCGCGCTGTGTTTAATAGTTGTTTGGAGTTGTATCCCATAAAGGAATGGGAGGCTATGATGGAAAAGGTCAATCAACTCAATCGTTTTAACAAAAAGAACAATGATTTTATTAGACGATTTACGGCGGGGGTGCGCTTGGTTGAGGTCGACGCTACCGGTCGTTTATTGATCCCAAAAGACCTGGTTACGCATGCCGGTATTTCTAAGGAAACGGTTATTTCTTCTGCGGTTAATATTCTTGAGATTTGGGATAAAGATCGATATGAAGAGGCTATTAATGAAGCAACAATTGACTTCGGTGCTTTAGCCGAAGACGTAATGGGAGACAAGGATGGAGATCAAATATCATAACCCAGTATTACTGGATCGAAGTGTTGCGGATTTAATCACAAACCCCGATGGGGTTTATGTTGATGTAACTTTTGGTGGTGGTGGACATTCAAAAAAGATTTTAAAAGCACTTTCGGATAAAGGCAGGTTGTTTGCATTTGATCAAGATCAAGATGCAATAGCAAATGCATTGTCCGATCCTCGGTTTGAATTGATTCAGGCCAATTTTAAAGATTTAAAGCGCTACATGAAGTTTTACGGTGTAAAAGAAGTGGATGGGATTCTTGCTGACTTTGGCGTATCATCTCACCAGTTTGATGCCGAAAAAAGAGGTTTTTCAATTCGTTTTGAGGGTCGTTTGGATATGCGGATGGATCAGACTTCGACACTTTCGGCTTATGAGGTTGTGAATGATTATTCCGAACAGGAATTGATATCCATAATGAAATTATACGGGGAAGTAAAAGGTGCACATAAAATTGTTGCTGCCATTTTAGATCATAGAGAAGAAGAGCCAATCGAAACGACAACAGAGTTGATTGCATTGATCAAGCCATTGATTCCCGAACGATTTTTAAATAAAATATTAGCTCAGGTTTTTCAGGCTATTCGAATTGAAGTAAACCAAGAGCTCGAAGTGATCAAGTTGTTTCTTGAGCAAACAGTAGAGGTTTTGAAGCCAGAAGGGCGGTTGGTCTGTATTTCCTATCACTCACTAGAAGATCGTTTGGTTAAGCGTTTTATCAGAGAGGGCGTTTTTGAAGGTACGGCTGAACAGGATTTTTTTGGCAACCGATTTACGCCTTTGAAAAAAGTCGGCGGTTTGGTTGTCCCTGATGAAGAAGAAATTAAACAAAACAGCAGAGCAAGAAGTGCAAAGCTAAGAACAGCGGAAAAGAGATGAAACAGTTATTCTCCTTCTTGAATATAGAATTCCTGATCAAGGATGATGCGCTAAAAAATTGGCGTATGATTTTGTTCGTTTCTTTTTTGGCGCTATTGATCATTTCGAGCGGTCATTTGGCAGACCGTAAAATTTTTCAGATTGCTCAACTGAACAACGAATTGAAAGAGATGAAAAGTCAGTTTGTAGAAAAGCGTGCCTACTTAATGGAATTAAAAATGGAGTCTCGAGTTACCGAGTCGCTTCGTGAAAAAGGAATAAAACCAGCTAAAACACCACCTCTAAAATTAGTTATAGAATCAAAAGAACAATGAGTAGTGTAGAGACAAAAACAATAACGAACCGTTTTTACCTGGTGGTGCTGGGGATGTTTGTCTTTGCTTGCCTTTTAGTCTATAAATTAGTTGTAATTCAATTTTCTGAAGGAGATTACTATCGCGACTTAGCGCAGCAACGTACCGTAAAGAATTTCGTGCTTCAGCCCAGTAGAGGAAATATATATGCAGACGACGAGAGTTTGCTGGCAACTACAGTTCCTCGCTATGAAATTCGTTGGGACGCAAAGGTTCCTAGTGAGAAATTATTTCAAAAACACAAAGATAGCTTGGCGATTCTGCTGGGAGCTCTATTTGAAAAACCCAGCTCTTTTTATCTTCAAAAACTTCAGCGTGCTCGTGCTAAGAAAAACAGGTATTTATTAATCGGTAGAAACTTAAATTACTCTACCTATAAAAAAATCAAAGGTTTTCCTTTGTTTAGTAAATCTTCTATGCGAGGAGGGTTGATCGTCGAATCGCGATTGACTCGTGAAAATCCAATTGGAAAAATTGCAGAAAGAACCATAGGGTACGAGCAAAGAGATCCAAGTGGAAATTACTTACGAGTAGGATTAGAAGGTGCTTATGGTCAGTATTTAAAAGGTGAGAATGGGCGCAGATTGAAACAGAAAATTGCAAACGGACAATGGAAGCCCATCAACGATAACAATGAAAAAGAGCCAACAGAAGGCTTTGATGTTTACACAACCATAAACATCAATATGCAAGATATTGCGCATCATGCGTTGTTGGCTCAGCTAGAAAAATTTGAGGCAGATCATGGAAGTGTTGTGGTGATGGAAACCAAAACAGGTAACATTAAAGCAATTTCTAACCTGGGTAGAACCTCGAAAGGGAAGTACTACGAAAAGCTCAACTATGCTATTGGTGAAGCGCATGAACCGGGTTCTACATTCAAGCTTATGGCGATGATCGCTGCCCTTGAAGATAAGGTGATTCGTGCAGATGACCTAGTTGATACCACTGGAGGCGAACTTACTTTTTTCAAGAAATATAAAGTCCGAGATTCTAAAAAAGGGGGCTATGGATTGTTGACAGCTTCTAAAGCTTTTGAGCTCTCATCGAATACGGGAATCGTTAAGATGATTTATGATAATTATAAAAACAAGCCTTCCAAATTTGTAGATCGACTCTATAATATGGGCCTTCATAAACCACTTGGACTTCCTTTTAAAGGAGAAGCACTTCCCAAAATTCCTTATCCGACTGATGCAGATTGGGATGGCTTGGACCTCCCTTGGATGGCTTTTGGTTATGGTGTTTTGATGACTCCATTGCAAACCCTAACCTTTTATAATGCTGTAGCCAATGGAGGTGAAATGGTAAAGCCTAAGTTTATAGACCGTATTAGCAGTTTTGGAGAAGAGCCTGTAAAGCATTTTAATAAGGAAGTAATCAATCCATCTATCTGTTCGCAAGAGACCTTGAAACAGGTTCAGAAAATGATGTTCAATGTGGTTGATAAAAAATGGGGAACAGCGTATAAAATCAAGGATAAGAATTTTTCTATTGCTGGGAAAACCGGAACCTGTCAAGTCGATTACACTAAAGAAGAGACGCAGTATGTTTCAAGTTTTGTAGGATATTTCCCTGCAGAAGCTCCCCAATATTCTTGTATAGTAGTCATTCATCGTCCGAATAAAAATATTGGTTATTACGGCGCTACGGTTGCAGCTCCTGTTTTTAAAGAGATTGCACTCAATATTTTTAACACTACTGCCCAAAGAGTAGTTGTTCCAAATCAAAATCTTGCTACCAATGAATTTGCTTTTGACAAACTCGAGCAAACCTTAGTAGATCAAATAATCCCAAATGTAAAGGGTATGCAGGCAATGGACGCCCTCATGCTGTTGGAGCGTTTGGGGCTGAAGGTGCAATTAAAGGGTAAAGGCAAAGTAGTGCGTCAGTCGATCAAACAGGGATCGAAAGTAAAAAGCAACCAACAGATTTTATTAGAGCTTTCATGAAAGAATTAAAAGACATTTTATTTGGGGTATCGATTGAACAGACGTACGGTTCCATCGACAAGCAAATTAGTGCCTTGGCGTATGATTCACGTGAAGTAGTTTCCAATGCTCTTTTTGTAGCTATAAAAGGAGATGAACTTGACGGACATGCATATATAGAAGTAGCAATCAAACAGGGAGCTACCGTAGTATTGGTTGAAGATGAAAGTGAGTACGACACAACTGAAATAACCTACGTTCGAGTAAATGATACTCGTATAGCTTTGGCGGTTATGGCAGCCAATTATTATGATCATCCCTCACGTAAGCTCGACCTAATTGGGGTTACAGGAACCAATGGTAAAACCACTGTTGCTAGTTTGTGTTTTGAGTTATTTACAGCAATGGGTTACGCGGTGGGATTGCTCTCTACTGTAGCAGTAAAATACGGAAAACAAGAACTTCCGGCTTCACACACCACCCCAGACCCACTGGTAATCAATAAACATTTAAGTGCAATGGTTGCTCTTGGAATAAGCTCTTGCTTTATGGAAGTTTCTTCTCATGGAATTCATCAAGGACGCATTCACGGGTTGCATTTCAAGGGAGGCGTTTTTACAAATCTTACACAAGATCATCTTGACTATCACAAAACTTTTTCCGCCTACCGTGACACTAAAAAACAGTTTTTTGATTTCCTTCCCAAGTCAGCATTTGCACTGGTAAACTTGGATGATAAAAACGGTGCCTTTATGGTTCAAAATACCAAAGCTCATAAAAAATCTTACGCCTTAGAAAATTATGCTGATTTCCGTGCTCAAATATTAGAGCATCAATTTACAGGCATGCTTTTGAAAATAGATTCTCAAGAGTTGTGGACGCAATTGATTGGTGCTTTTAATGCATCCAACCTTTTAGCTGTCTATACTGTTGCACTTTTGATGGAACAAGATTCGCTCGAAGTTTTAGCAGGAATAAGCCAACTTAAAAACATAAGTGGGCGTTTCGAAACCATACAAGGCCCAAAAGGTTCCTTGATTATTGTGGACTATGCTCATACCCCCGATGCCCTTAAAAATGTTTTGAAGACCATCAACTCTGTACGTACAAAAAACGAAAAAGTAATCACTGTTGTGGGTTGCGGTGGAGATCGTGATCAAAATAAAAGACCAAAAATGGCTGCTATCGCCGCCAAGATGAGTGATCGTGTTGTCTTTACATCTGACAATCCTCGATCAGAAAACCCAGAGCAAATAATCTCCGATATGGAAGCTGGAGTAGCTCCAGAAGATTATAAAAAGACATTGCGTATTAGTGATCGAAGAGAAGCGATTAAGGCAGCTTGTATGCTTTTGTCTGATAAGGATATCTTATTAGTAGCAGGGAAAGGTCACGAAACGTATCAAGAAATAAAAGGAGCAAGAACACCGTTTGACGACCGTCAAATTGTGCAAGAAATATTATTGAAATTATTCTAAGATGTTATATTATTTATTCGAGTATTTAGAGAGTCAGTATCAACTTCCAGGGGCAAGTCTTTTTCAGTTTTTGTCTTTTCGGGCGGCACTTGCAGTTCTAATATCGTTGATGTTTTCTACTCTTTTTGGTAAAAAAATAATAGAATTTCTAAAGCGAAAACAAATTGGTGAAACTGTTCGAGAGTTGGGGCTTGACGGGCAAGCGCAAAAATCCGGTACTCCTACCATGGGTGGAGTAATCATCATAATCAGTACGTTGATCCCAGTTCTTTTGCTTGCACAGCTCCAAAATATTTACATACTCCTACTCCTCTTTACCACCCTTTGGATGGGGGCAATCGGTTTTTTAGATGATTATATTAAAATTTTCAGAAAAGATAAAGAAGGGTTAAAAGGAGTTTTTAAGATTATCGGTCAGGTTATTTTGGGAATCGTTGTTGGTTCAACCTTATATTTTCATTCAGAGGTTACGGTACGTTTAGAGCAGACCAACATTCTTGTGGAGCAGGGGATAGAGCGTTCGTCAAGAGATGACAAATCCACTTTAACAACAATTCCATTTTTAAAAAATAATGAATTTGATTATGCTGATTTGATCAGTTGGATTCCGAATACAGCGCCATATTCGTGGTTGGTTTTTATTCCTTTTGTTGTTTTTATTGTAACTGCTTTTTCTAATGGTGCCAACCTAACCGATGGAATTGATGGTTTGGCTGCTGGAAGTTCAGCCATCATGGTTTTTACCTTGGGTATTTTTGCCTGGGTGTCTGGTAATGTTATTTTTTCAGACTATCTCAACATCATGTACATTCCCAATGCGGGTGAGATCACCATTTTTGTCGCCGCTTTTTTGGGCGCATTAATTGGATTTCTGTGGTACAATACTTTTCCAGCGCAGGTTTTTATGGGTGATACGGGAAGCCTTACCATAGGGGCTATCATTGCTGTAATTGCTCTGATGATTAGAAAAGAATTATTGCTTCCACTTTTATGTGGGATTTTTGTAATAGAAAATTTATCTGTTGTTCTTCAAGTAGGATATTTTAAATATACCAGAAAGCGAACCGGAGTAGGGAAACGTATTTTTCTGATGGCCCCTCTACATCATCACTATCAAAAGTTAGGTTATCATGAAAGTAAAATCGTTTCTCGCTTTTGGATTATAGGAATCCTTTTGAGTGTCTTAACCATTGTAACCCTTAAAATCCGATAATGTCTAAAAAACTGGTCATATTAGGTGGGGGAGAAAGCGGAATAGGGTCTGCGGTTTTGGGCGTGAAACAAGGGTTTGAGGTTTTTGTTTCCGATGCCGGAACTATCGCACACGACGTACAGAAAGAATTAAATGAATTGGGTGTTTCTTTTGAAGAGGGAGGACATGATTTGGAGATCATCCTAAAAGCATCTTTGGTGATGAAAAGCCCCGGGATCCCAAATCACATTGATTTGATCCAACAGATTCGTTCTTCCAAAATTAAAATTGTTTCTGAAATTGAATTTGCTAGTCAGTATACCGACGCTACATTAATTGGTATTACAGGTAGTAATGGAAAAACAACCACAACTCTTTTGACGCATCACCTTTTGAAACAGTCGGGACTAAACGTTGGAGTTGCTGGGAATATCGGTTACAGTTTTGCTCGACAAGTAGCTGAATCTGATAGAGAAGTGTATGTTTTGGAGATCAGTAGTTTCCAGTTAGATGATATACATAAGTTTCAGCCCGAAGTTGCAGTTATCACCAATATTACTCCCGATCATTTGGATCGATATGAAAATAATTTTTCAAAATATATAGCATCTAAAATGCGCATCATTGAAAATCAAATATCCAATCAGTTTTTAGTTTTCAATGCCGAAGACCCTGTTTTGGTTGAAGCATTGAATGGATCTTCTTCAAAAGTCAATACAATTCCTTTTGGATTTACAAAACCAGATCACGACGGAGTATATCCTTCAGATGATCAAATAATCGTACAACAAGATAATTCAACCATGATGATACAAACAACACATTTCCAACTTCAAGGAAGGCACAATCTACTTAATGCTATGGCTGCAGTTTCTGTTGCTCGACTTTTGAAGGTAAGTAAAGATTCTATTCGTGAAAGTTTAATAAGCTTTAGAGGAGTGCCCCATCGACTGGAGCACTTTTTAAGAATTCAAAATGTGAATTATATTAATGATTCTAAGGCCACCAATGTCAATGCAACTTTTTATGCACTGGATAGTGTAAAATCGCAAACAGTTTGGATTGCTGGCGGTGTAGATAAGGGGAATGATTACAGTGCATTGTTGCCTATGGTCCGCGAGAAAGTGAAGGCAATTATTTGTTTGGGGGTTGATAATGAAAAGCTTTTAGCAGTTTTTGGTCCCGTTGTCGATATTATTGTTGAAACTCAATCGATAGACGAGGCTGTGAAAATTGCACACAAAATTGCACATAAAAAAGAAACGGTCTTACTGTCTCCAGCTTGCGCAAGTTTTGACTTATTTGAGAATTATGAGGATCGCGGAAATCAATTTAAACAAGCTGTACAGAAATTATAATGAATAAAAAATACAACCTGCTTAGTGGAGATTTAGTGTTGTGGGGCATTCTTGCTCTATTGGCGTTGTTCTCATTTTTCCCTGTTTTTAGTGCAAGTTCAAACCTTGCTTATGTTGTAGGAAAAGGCACCCCTTGGGAATACTTGTTTAAGCATATGGTTATTTTGGTTTTTGGTTTCGGTTTTATGATTGGAGTTCACAAAATCCCCTATCAATACTTCAAGGGTATTTCTATTCTACTGTTACCTGTTGTAATCCTTTTGTTGCTCTATACAGCTACTCAAGGTACGGTTATCGATGGAGCGAATGCAAGCCGATGGATTCGCATCCCTTTTGTGGGGCTGAGTTTCCAAACATCCACATTGGCAGCTGTTGTGCTTATGGTGTATGTCGCATATTATCTATCCAAGAACTTTGAAGGCCCACAAACGTTTAAGGCTTCTATCGTACCTCTATGGCTTCCGGTTTTTGTTGTAGTGATGCTTATTCTTCCATCCAATTTATCAACCGCTTTACTGATTTCAGTTATGGTTTTTATGCTTGCATTTTTAGGCGGTTATCCCTTAAAGTATTTAGTGCTGATTGTTGGAAGTGGACTTCTGGTTCTTGCATTGTTCGTTTTATCGGCAAAAGCATTTCCTGACCTAATCCCGAATCGAGTAGATACCTGGATTAGCCGAATCGAAAGTTTTAGTCAACCTGCAAATGCAGAAGTAGACAATTATCAGGTCGAGCGAGCTAAGATTGCAATTGCTACTGGAGGTGTAACAGGCTTAGGTGTTGGTAAAAGTGTAATGAAAAATTTCTTGCCACAAAGTAGTTCAGATTTCATCTACGCCATCATTGTAGAGGAGTTTGGTCTTGTTGGTGGAATTGCGTTGATATTTTCTTATCTCCTGATCCTTTTTAGGATTGTGGTTATAGCGCATCGAACTCCAACTGTTTTTGGAAAACTGGTAGTTATTGGAGTAGGTGTACCTATTATTTTTCAGGCATTGATCAATATGGGGGTTGCCGTTCAGATTTTACCCGTGACGGGGCAAACATTGCCCATGGTGAGTAGTGGTGGGACTTCTGCTTGGATGACTTGTATTGCCTTCGGTGTGATCTTGAGTGTGAGTGCTGCCTATTATAAAAAAGAAGATGAAGAGCAAAAAACAGAACCTTCCCAGGAAGATAACCCTTTAGCCGTTTTAAGTGAAGCCTTATAAATTCATCATATCGGGAGGAGGAACGGGAGGGCATATCTTCCCAGCAATCGCTATTGCGGATGCTTTGAAATTGGCATACCCTGACGCACAGTTTTTGTTTGTAGGTGCCTACGGGAAAATAGAAATGGAAAAAGTACCCAGTGCGGGTTACAACATCAAAGGGATCTGGATCGCTGGACTCCAACGGGGTTCAATTTTAAAGAATATCTTATTACCCTTGAAATTGGTTGTGAGTTTTTTTCAATCCGTATTCATCCTTTTGAGGTTTCGTCCCAATTTTGCAATCGGAACTGGAGGTTTTGCCAGTGGACCAATTCTTTTTATTGCTCATTATCTCAAAATAAAAACGCTGATCCAAGAGCAAAATTCCTTTGCTGGAATTACCAATAAAGCCCTTGCGAAAATTGTAAATGTAGTGGCAGTTGCCTTTGAGGATATGGATCGCTTTTTCCCTAAAAATAAAATCATATTAACAGGAAATCCAGTTCGAGAGGTGCTACTTGATGTTGAGCATAAAAAGCCTGAAGCTCGAGCATATTTTAAATTAGACCCATCAAAAAAAACAATCGTCATTTTGGGCGGTAGTATGGGAGCGCAAAAAATAAATGAAACCATTGCTGCCCACCTACCTTTGTTTTCTGAGTTAGGAGTTCAGCTAATATGGCAATGCGGATCATTGTATTTCGATCAGTTTAAAATGCATAACAAACAAGAAGGTATTCAAGTACATAAATTCATTCAAAAAATGGATTTGTTGTATGCCGCAGCTGATGTTCTTATTTCTCGTTCAGGTGCAAGTTCTATTTCGGAGCTGGCTTTAGTCGGGAAACCTGTTTTATTGATTCCCTCTCCGAACGTTGCGGAAAACCATCAGTATCACAACGCTTTGGCATTGTCTAAAACTGGGGGTGCCCTGGTGCTTTTGGAAAAGGAAATAGAAAGCCAGTTTCAGGAAGTATTGCATCAGCTCCTAGCGATTAATAGAGATGATGTTCAAGAACGTTTCAAGAGGTTTGCCCGACCAAACGCTACTCAAGATATTGTACTAAAAATTAAAAACGAATTAAAATCCTAGTGAATTTTAAAGAGCAAACATATTATTTTATTGGTATTGGTGGCATTGGAATGTCCTCGATTGCTCGGTACCTGTTTTTGCAAGGAGCATCGGTTTTTGGATATGATAAAACAAGATCACCCGTTACCAACTCTTTAGAACAAATGGGTGTAATGATTGTTTATGATTCAAGTGTAGGCGCTTTACCTTTTGCTGTTTCTTCTGAAAAATCACTTGTGGTTTACACTCCTGCGGTATCGGCTGAACATCCACAGCTTAACTTTTTTATCGATCAAGGAAATAAAGTGGTCAAGCGCGCAAAACTATTAGGAGATTTAACACAAGATACCATCTGTTTGGCTGTAGCAGGAACTCACGGAAAAACCACAACAACAGCAATTTTAACTCATTTGTTTGAGCAATCAAATGCATCCTATACCGCCTTTGTTGGAGGAATTTTTCAAGATTCCAAAACCAATCTGATGTCGCGGGGAAACACGTATACCTTGGTTGAGGCAGACGAATTTGATCGCTCTTTTCTGCATTTAAGCCCAACGATTGCTTGCATTACCTCTATGGATCTAGATCACTTGGATGTGTACAGCGATGCTGCAAGTTTACAGGCTGCCTATATGGAATTTGCAAGCCAGGTAAAAGACGCCTTATTTGTGGAGAAGAATATCGCATTGAATGGGATTACCTACAGTGTTTCGGAGGAAGCAGATTTTTACATCGATGCTATTAAACCAGATGCCTCTGGATCTTATTTTGATCTGCATACACCCGATGGGGTCTATAGAAATATATTTTTCAATCAATTGGGGATGCACAATTTGTCGAATGCACTTGTGGCTTTGGCGATGGCTTCGAAGGCAGGCCTACAGCTTGAAGATTTGGTCAAGAGTTTGCCTACCTTTCCTGGGGTTCAAAGACGCCTTCAGGTTTTAATTAATAATGACAACAGGGTTTTGATCGATGATTATGCTCATCATCCTACAGAGATAAAGGCTGTTTATGAAACTTTAAAATTAAGCTTTCCAGCTGATGAGAAATGTGTTGTTTTTCAGCCGCATTTATTTTCTCGGACACAGGATTTTATGAATGATTTTGCAACCGTTCTTGCTCTTTTTGATCGGGTGTTGCTCTTGGATATATACGCTGCACGTGAGTTGCCTATTCCAGGAGTTTCTTCTGCTGTTCTAAAAGAAATGATTTCTGGGCCTTCCGTTGAATTGATCACGAAAAAAGATTTGGCAAATAGGTTGAGTTTGGTCGAAGAACGCATTGTTGTGCTGTTAGGAGCAGGGGATATTGGTTTAGAGGTTGAAGCAATTAAACATAAATTATTATATGATGAAGCTTTATAAATATGGTGGTTTAGTTTTGGTGGTGACCTTGGTTGTCACTGCAATTGTTTTTGCGCAGTGGAGAAGTAGGCAACGTGAAATAGTGCGAGTGGAAGTTTCTTTTGCTGAAAACCGACATGATTTTTTAGATGTAGAAACGGTTAATAAATTGTTAATACAAAACCAAGAATTGTCCACTATTGGTGTAAAAGATACCCTAGCTTTGAGTAGTATTGAAGCAGGCTTGGAGGCTTATGCTGTCGTTAGGAATGCAGAAGTATTCACCTCTCCTTCGAGGGTATTGACAGTCAGTGTTGAAGAGCGAATTCCTTTGTTAAGGATTATTGGTAACGAAACCTATTATGTGGATATTGAGGCTGTGAAAGTTCCGCTTTCGGATCATTTCACGGCACATGTTCCACTTTTTTTTGGGACTCCAAGTGAGAAACAAACAGAAGCATTGGTTGGTTTTATGCAAAAAATAAATGCGGATGATTTTCTAAAGAAAGAAATCGTACAAATTGAAAGTAATGAGGGAGGTTATTTGTTAAAAATCCGCTCCTATGATTTTATAATTGAATGGGGTGCATTTACCTCTTTTGAGCAAAAGGCAGTAAAATTAAAAACATTGTGTAAGTATTTGGATGCTGTCGAAGAGAAGCCAGATTTTACAAGAATAAATTTAAAATTCAATCAGCAAGTAATTGCATCAAGTTGATCCGTTATGAAGAGTAAAAACATATCCGTAGGGTTAGATATTGGAACTACAAAGATCGTAGCCATGGTTGGGCAAAAAAATGAATACGGTAAGGTAGAGGTTCTAGGCGTAGGTAAATCCAAAAGCTTAGGTGTACACCGGGGTGTTGTGAACAACATAACCCAAACCATTCAGTCCATTCAGACAGCTGTTACAGAAGCAGAAGCAAAAGCAAATGTTTCTATTGATGAAGTAATTGTTGGCATCGCTGGACAGCACATCCGAAGTCTTCAGCACAGTGATTACATAACCCGAGAAAATGCTGATGAAGTAATTAATGAAGACGATATTGATCGCTTAATCAACCAGGTTCATAAATTAGTAATGCTCCCAGGTGAGGAGATTATCCATGTGCTTCCTCAAGAGTATAAAGTCGACGGGCAGGCAGAAATAAAAGAACCTATTGGGATGTACGGTGGTCGCTTAGAAGCAAACTTCCATGTGGTTGTTGGTCAAGTTTCTTCGATCAGAAACATTGGACGATGTATTAAAAGCGCTGGATTAACCATGGGTAAAGTTACTCTAGAGCCCATAGCATCCTCAGATGCAGTTTTAAGTCAAGAAGAAAAAGAGGCTGGAGTTGCCTTGATCGATATTGGTGGAGGGACTACAGATTTAGCTGTCTTTAAAGATGGCATCATTCGTCACACCGCCGTAATTCCTTTTGGCGGAAATGTCATTACCGAAGATGTAAAAGAAGGTTGTTCCATTATTAATAAGCAGGCAGAACTTTTAAAAGTAAAATTTGGCTCGGCTTGGCCAGGAGAAAATAAGGAAACAGAAATTGTTTCTATACCCGGACTAAGAGGAAGAGAGCCTAAAGAAATTTCATTAAAAACACTTTCAAAAATAATCAATGCGCGTGTTATTGAAATTATTGAACAAGCTTTTTTAGAGATTAAAAATTACGGTCACGAAGACCCAAAGAAAAAACTCATCGCAGGAATTGTACTTACAGGTGGTGGAAGCCAACTCAAACACCTGAAGCAGCTGGTGGAATATATTACCGGGATGGATACACGTGTTGGTTACCCAAACGAACATTTAGCTGGAGATTCTGATCCGCAAACAACCAGTCCTACTTTTTCAACTGCTGTAGGATTACTTATGAATGCACTTGAGAACGCGCCCGCGGATGATGCTGCTGACCTTGAAGAAGAAGCAAGTTCAGACGAAGAGGTGAAGGATAATGAAATAGATACACAACTTCCCTTGGGGAGGAAATCCATTTTTGAAAAATGGACGGATAAGTTTAAAGAATTTTTGGATAAAGCATAATTAAAATTTAAAGTATATGGACACATTTACAACGGGTATAAATTTTGATCTCCCCAAAAACAAAAGTAATGTCATTAAGGTCATTGGAGTTGGAGGGGGTGGAAGCAACGCAATTAATTACATGTTCCAGCAAGGGATTATGGGTGTTGATTTTGTTGTTTGTAATACCGATGCGCAGGCACTCGAAAAAAGTGCTGTCCCAATCAAAATTCAATTAGGAGCTTCTCTTACAGAGGGTCTTGGTGCAGGCGCAAACCCAGATGTGGGAAGACAGTCGGCTCAAGAAAGCTACGATGATTTGCATACCCTTTTATCTACGCAAACCAAAATGGTTTTCATCACAGCTGGAATGGGTGGCGGCACGGGTACTGGTGCAGCACCGATAATCGCTCGTATGGCAAAAGACCTAGACGTATTGACCGTAGGTATTGTAACCATGCCTTTTCAGTTCGAAGGAAAAATAAGACTGGAACAAGCCCAAAAAGGAATGGAAGAATTAAAGAATAATGTGGATTCTTTAATTGTAATCAATAATAATAAGCTGCGAGAAGTATATGGAAACCTCGGTTTTAAAGCTGGTTTTTCAAAAGCGGATGAAGTATTAGCCACTGCTGCACGTGGTATTGCAGAAGTAATAACCCATCATTACACACAGAATATTGACCTGAAAGATGCCAAAACTGTTTTGACAAATAGCGGTTCTGCTATTATGGGATCTGCAAGTGCATCGGGAGCTAACCGAGCGCAAGAATCAATTGTAAAGGCATTGGATTCTCCTTTGTTGAACGATAATAAAATCACAGGTTGTAAAAATGTTCTTCTACTAATTGTTTCGGGTGAAGAAGAAATAACCATTGATGAAATCGGCGAGATTAATGATTTTATCCAATCTGAAGCAGGTAACAATACCAACATC
>CBFHHG010000029.1:0-9361 GCA_965655585.1 Candidatus Arcticimaribacter sp.
TCGGGGTGTAGCGTAGCCCGGTCATCGCGCCTGCTTTGGGAGCAGGAGGTCGCAGGTTCGAATCCTGCCACCCCGACTAAAACAACACAACGGGCCAGTAGCTCAGCTGGATAGAGCATCTCCCTTCTAAGGAGACGGTCAGGGGTTCGAATCCCTTCTGGCTCACTCAAATTTTAAACCCTTGTTTAAACAAGGGTTTTTTGCTTTTATGGTTTGTGCAACAGCTTCTAACTTCCAAAAAGTAAATCTACAGTTTCTGGGCCGCTTTTTGATCTGAAGCTGATGGACATGAAATTCATGAAAAACGCTAGTGGAAAATGATGGATGGTGACGAAATTGTCTGACAATGAGTATTAATAGCTCTTAAAAAAAGACAAAACGGGACCTTTTATTCTTCCTTTTAGTTTTAGTACTTCAGTTTTGAAAGCCTATAAAATTTCGTATATTTAAATTTTAATTTAATTAATTCACTTTGTTTAAATACACCTTATTTACCTTCTTTAAATTACCCTCGGTTTTTTGGACTGGAATACGCACAACAAAAGTTACGGATACAACTTGTGAAGTCAGTGTAAAACACCGTTGGATCAATCAGAATCCGTTCAAGTCTATGTTTTGGGCAGTCCAAGGAATGGCGGCAGAGCTTACGACTGGACTTTTAATAATGAAAGGTATAAAAGAATCCAAGGCCAAGGTTTCGATGTTGGTACTGAATAACAATGCAAACTTTTCAAAAAAGGCAACGGGTAGAATCACCTTCACTTGTACACAAGGAGCAGAGATATCGAAGTTGATGGAAGAACTAATTAAATCGGGAACTCCTAAAACCATCTGGATGGAAGCCATAGGAACCGATGAAGATGGAGACGTTGTCTCACGCTTCAACTTTGAATGGACATTAATCGTAAAAAAATAAACACTATGAAAGCATCTTTTATTGATGACCTATCCTTACCCGCAGTTGCGGCTCCAATGTTTTTAATCTCTGGTCCAAAGCTTGTAATCGAATGTTGTAAAAACGGAATTGTTGGAACTTTTCCAGCATTGAATCAACGCGATACAGCAGGTTTTGAAGCATGGGTAATAGAAATTAAAGAAGCCCTCGCTGAATTCGAAGCAGAAACAGGGAAAAAAGCAGCTCCTTATGGCGTTAATCTGATTGTACACGGAACCAATTCTAGAGTACAAGCAGATCTGGAAATATGCATCAAGCATCAAGTTCCTTTGATTATAACTTCTTTGGGTGCAGTTCCCCAGTTGGTCGATGCAGTACACAGCTATGGTGGCCTTGTTTTTCATGATGTAATCAAAAAACGCCATGCTGAAAAAGCAGCTGAAGCCGGAGTAGACGGACTGATTTTGGTTGCTGCAGGAGCCGGAGGGCATGCTGGTCTTACAAATCCTATGTCTTTGATTACCGAGATAAAAGCATTTTACGACAAAACTATTTTACTTTCTGGATGTATCAGTACGGGAACGGATATTGCTAGTGCTTTGCAAATGGGTGCTGACCTCGCTTATATGGGTACACGTTTTATTAACGTTGAAGAAAGTATGGCAGAGGAGGAGTACAAGCAAATGATTATTGACAGTAAAGCCAGTGACATTGTTTATACAGCTGCAGTTTCTGGAGTAAATGCTAACTTTTTGCGACCTAGTTTAGAGTCTATGGGTATCACAGAAGATATGTGGTCTCAGTCTAAGAAAATTGATTTTGGTGAAGAGTTGGATGCAGCCAAGGCTGAAGCCAAGGCCTGGAAGACCATTTGGTCTGCTGGTCAAGGAGTAACGTCAATTGACGACACGGTTTCTACAACAAGCTTAATAAACCGTCTAAAAGTACAGTTTATCGAAGCCTTACAAAGACAACAAGAAGTATTGAAAAAATACCTTTAAGGATTATTCGTTGATCAAACGGTAAATCAAGAGGGCTGTTCGTTGAATTAACAGATTCATGGTCTCTAGGTTTACCGTTTCGTTTGGCGTATGTGCACCAGACCCCATAGTTCCTAGCCCGTCCAAACAATCGGCATAGGCAGCAATAAACGAAATATCTGCAGCCCCGCGCTTTCCCGGGTCATAAGCCAATACGGGGGCTTGTCCCATATCCAAACTCACTTGATTCAATTTGCTCAACAGCTTACTGTTCCCTTCCGTAGGGCCCATTGCGGGGTAGCTATCGGTGAATTTAATTGTCGCTGATGTGTGTGGAAGGTTGTTTTGAACAATGGTTTTCATCATTTCTCGAGCCCTATTTTTTTGATCCTCAGAGATAAAACGTAAACCACCTTTTACAACAGCAGTTTGGGCAACTACATTTGATTTTCCAAAAGCGTCTCCCTTGCTTTGTGCAGCATCAAATTCAACAAAAGTACCTCCTAAAAGCACGCCCGGATTAAAGGTCAAATAGGTTTCTCCACGAACATCCGTATAAAATTCATGTAAAATCCTACTCATTTCAAATACCGCTCCTGCACCTGTTTTTTCACTAAAAATACTAGAAGAGTGCGATCGTTTCCCTTTTACTTCGACACTCCATCCAGAGGAACCTCTTCTGGCAACAGTAGCGTAGTTAAAACCTGTAGATGTTTCAAAGCCAAGTGCAATGTCACTTTTTTTAGCTGCGTCAACCAAGTCCTTTCTAGAAATGCTTAAGGGCTTCCCAGTACTTTCTTCGTCTCCTGTATAGGCTACAGTAATGGAGGCGTCTTGCAATAGGTTTAAATCGTTCAATACCTTAAGTGCATAGAGCATGACAACGTTTCCACCTTTCATATCATTAGCACCAGGACCGTAAACAACACCCTCTCGGATCTCAAATTTTTGGAACGGGCTATCGGCTTCAAAAACAGTATCTAAATGTCCTATCAAAAGTAACTTCTTTCCTTTTGTTCCCTCAGTAGAGGCAAATAAATGACCAGCACGATTCATCTCTTTGGGCATTTCAATCCATTGGGTGTTGAAGTCAATGGCCTTGAATTCTTCTGCCAAAAGCATTCCAACTTTTTTTACACCTGTAAGGTTGAGTGTACCACTGTTGATGTTGACAATTTGTTCTAAGAACGCAACGGACTCGTCGTTGTAGGCTTGCGCCTTCTTGATGATTTTTGATTCAGTTCGAGAAAGTTGTCCAATAGCTGAAAAACTTGTTAGTAAACAGATGATCCATGTAAAAAACGATGCCTTAAAGGTCTTTGGTAAGTGATTGTACGATTTCATATTGTGCGAAAAATTCTTTAAAAATTACTTTTAGTGCTGTATACATAGGAATTGCAAAGATCAATCCGGTCGTTCCGAATAACAGTCCAGCAAGGAGAATGACAATGAAGATTTCAAGGGGATGTGATTTTACACTGTTTGAAAAAATAAAGGGTTGACTGAAAAAATTGTCAATCAGTTGACCGATTACAAACCCAATTAAAACATAAATGGATTTGGGGAGAATGACGGTGCTGAAATCTGCAGTAATGTTTGAAGTCATAGAAAGAACTAACATCAATAATGCTGCAATTAGCGGCCCTATGTAGGGGATCAAATTTAACAATGCACATAGAAAAGCAATGATGAATGCATTTTCTATTCCAAAGATCAAAAGTACTGTGCTGTATATGATTAGAAGAATAGATATTTGAATAAGAAGTCCAATAAAGTATCTAGACAATAAGGTTTTGATCTTCATGAATGACTTTTTCATTCTGCTGTTGTGTTCTTTTTTTACAAAGGAAAAAGTAATTTGTTCAAGTAGTTGACTGTCTTTAAGTAAGAAAAAACTGATGAATAAAACAGAAAATAAACCAATAGTAAAACTACTGAGCCATCCGATGAGGACATTCAAAAAATCGGGGATGGCATTTAAATTAAGGCTACTACTCCAATCGTGTTCGGTGAGCCAGGTTTTCCAATATTCATCTCCTAAAGAAAAATATTCGGTAATCTGATTGATCAAAAGAATGGTGTTCTCTTCGAGTTCGGTGATGTTTAGTAGGGACAGATTTGCGCCTTGTTGACTTATGATGGGAATGAAAAGGGCAAAGAAGCCAAAAATTAAAAATCCAAAAATCACCATGGTCGTAATGGTAGCAATGGTATTATTGAATTTCAGATAGGTCTTAAAAAAATTGAGTACTGGACGCCCCATAAGTGATATGATGGCAGCAATGACCATATATACAATAAGGGATTGAATGAGGTAAAGAACATAAACTAATAAACAAAGAGCGCCTAAGATGAGGATTGCTCTGAGAATACCTTGGGATATGATTTTCGAATTCATTTTTTAAAGATAAAGGATTAATTGATACATTCGATTAGATATTCCTGTGGATTAAGGAAAGGGTGTGACAAGCTACCAACGCAGCTGTTTCAGTACGCAAACGTTGGGATCCCAGACTGATCGATTGAAAATTATTTTTTTCTGCAAAAACAATTTCATCCAAACTAAAATCCCCCTCAGGGCCAATGAGAATACAATTGCTTTGTTGGGTTGGTACTATATCTGCCAGGTCAATTTTTTCTCCTGTATTGCAGTGTGCGATGTACCCCTTTTGTTGCTGTGCTACGAACGATTCAAACGAGATCAATTCATCCAATTGGGGAAGATGAAATTGTTGTGATTGTTTAAGCGCTGCCTGTAAAATCTTAGTGAGTCGATCGCTTTTAATTACTTTCCGTTCCGAATGCTTACATAAAATAGGGCTGATGCGGTGGATTCCAATTTCTGTTGCTTTTTCAAGAAACCATTCCAAACGAACCATGTTCTTGGTAGGTGCAATGGCAATATGAGTTTGATGTTTAGGGGCGGGGTGGATTATAGTTTCTACGATATGGCCGTTTGTTTTTCTGGAGCTGATGTTCTGAATTTGAACATGTACTTCAAGCCCTTTTCCGTCCGTCACGGCAACCAGATCTCCCGGTTGTTTCCGCAAGACTTTAGAGAGATGCCGACTTTCTTCATCACTAAAGATAAAGGTTGGATTTTGTAAATCAATTGCATTGTGAAAAAACAAGTCCATAATTAAAATTTTAGTCGAGCTGATGCTGATTCCTTTAAACTTCCAAAGCGTTCTTTCTGATATTTAAGATAACCAACGATTCCTATCATTGCAGCATTATCAGTAGTATAGGCAAAGGGCGGGAGAAAAACTTCCCATCCTTTTTGAACAGCTGTAGCTTCGAGTTTGGAGCGGAGTCCAGAATTTGCAGAAACCCCACCTCCCAAAACAACTTTGGATACCTGATGTTGCTCGACCGCCTTTTCAATTTTTTGAAAAATAATTTCAATTAAAGTGTATTGAATTGCAGCACATAAGTCATTTCGATTGGATTCAATAAAAGCAGCATCTTTTTGCATGTTCTTATGAATGAAGTTGATCACATTCGTTTTAAAGCCACTGTAACTCAAATTCAATCCGGGGACTTTCGGAATTGGAAAGGAAAAGGCCTTTGGGTTTCCTGTCTTTGCAAGTTTATCAATTATTGGACCAGCTGGGTATCCCAAGCCTAAAATTTTGCCACATTTGTCGAAAGCTTCTCCTATGGCATCGTCTAAGGTAGTTCCGATTAATTCAAAGTCAAAATAATCTTTTACTAAAACCAATTGTGTATGCCCGCCCGAAACAGTTACTCCCAGAAACGGAAAACTAGGGGTTGGGTAATCGTCTTTTATAAAGTGTGCAAGCAAATGCGCTTGCATATGATTGACATCTATAAGAGGGATGTCCAGCCCCATACTCATTGACTTGGCAAATGAAGTTCCTACTAAAAGTGAACCCAATAGGCCCGGCCCACGAGTGTATGCAATAGCACTCAATTCATTTTTAGAAACTCCAGCTTTTTTGAGAGCTTGGTCAACTACAGGAATTATGTTTTGCTGGTGTGCGCGTGATGCTAATTCAGGAACGACACCTCCGTATTGTTTATGTACATCTTGTGTGGCAATGATGTTTGATAAAACCTCGTCATTTCGTAATATTGCAGCTGCGGTATCGTCACAAGAAGATTCAATTGCTAAAATATAGCATGATTGTTGTTTCATTAATTGCTAACTTTCATTAATAATTCAAAAATAAGTGTTTCCTATCAATAAGTTTAAGAAAATTGCAATCCTTTCTGTATCGCTTTTGATCCTTTTGGGAGGGTTATTCTTTTTTATATTGTCGTTGGAAAGTGTGCAAACGCAATTTGCACAACAAATCACTCAAAACGTAAACAGTCGCTTCGATACTGATATCTCAATCCAGAGAGCTTCGATCAACCTTAAGGGAGAAGTTTTGATTCGCGATATCTTGATTCAAGATCACCACCAGGACAGCCTGCTGTTTGTTCGAGAATTGAAAACCTCACTCAACGGCTTGGATCGTTTTTTGAATCGAAACTATGATTTTAAATCGATTGGATTGGACGGAGTTCAGTTTTTTTTAACACAATACCCCAATGAATCACAATCGTCGTTGCAGTACTTTATTGAAAAATTAAAAGACAGCAGTGGTTTAAAACCAAAAGCGTTTTCTTTTAAATCAGAAATTTTAGATCTAAATAACGCTGAAGTAGTTCTTGAAGACAGGAATGTTTTGAATTCTAAAAACTCCTTTTGGGATATTGATCTGGCTTTGGAAGCTTTTGTTTTCGAAAAAGATGTATTGAGCGTGGATATCCAATCTTTAAATGGAACTTCGGATTTATACGGTACAATCCATTCTTTTCAAGCAGATATTCAATATTCTCCCGAAAGCTTAATTTCAAAATCATTTGCTTTGCAACTCAATAAGAATGAAATTAATGGGTCGGGATTGATTACTTTTCTAGGTGGTAATTTAGCGAATCTAAGCCCTGCAGTATTTTCAATTCAATTGAATAAAAACACCATACAGTTAAATGATTTCCCTTCTTTAAAGCCTTATTTAAAAGCGCAATCAATGCTAGAAGCTGATGCAGTTGTAAAAGGAAGTTTGCAGGATTTTGAATTAAATTTTAAACTAAGAGGTGCCTACCGTTCCCTAATTGAGGGAACAGTACAAGTTGTTGATGGCTTCCAA
This sequence comes from Candidatus Arcticimaribacter sp., assembly GCA_965655585.1. GTDB lineage: Bacteria > Bacteroidota > Bacteroidia > Flavobacteriales > Flavobacteriaceae > Arcticimaribacter. The sequence goes on from CBFHHG010000029.1 coordinate 7,035, forward strand.
AAAGATGAAATGAAGATCAGCTCTAAAGCGTTAAAAATTGAAACTTCTGATAAGGCACTGGATGAACTTCTGTTAAAAGAGACCTACGACCAGTTAAAACCATTTACTGCAAAAACAGGAAATGTGATTATTGATTCTGAGTTTACTGGTGGTCAAAACAATTGGAGTGTCAGCGCTGATATTAAAACCAGTTTAGGAACCTTGAGCCCTAATCTTGATCTGAAGCGTTCAGATTATTCGCAGCCCTGGGAGTATTCAGTTGCTATGGATGTAGACAATTTCGATTTCGGGACATTCTTCAACCAAAAAAAATCCATAAGAGGAACTGCTTCCGTATCGATTAATACGCTTGTAGATAAAAGTAAGCCTCTGGTACTTGAGTTTAAGGGTTTAATCAATCAATTAGAAATTGGAAAAAACACCTTCGATAACCTAAGCTTCTTCGCAAAACACAAGAATAACCTCACTACAGCTTCGTTGAGTTCTGCTGAAAGGCGTCATCTTTTTGATATGGAAATTAACTTCAACCACGCGGTTGAGTCTTTGGAAGTTGAAGGAGATTTAAAGTCTATTAACCTTTCGAGTTTTGCCCTTGCCGAAGTGAATAGTAACATTATATTATCTACTAAGCTCACATTGAATAAAAATAAAAATACGGCTGTTACAAATCAATTTAATGTTCAATTAGAAGCGCCAATAATTACGAGTAAGGGTGAGCAAATTCAATTCAAAGACTTAAACTTAAGCGCTCAATCCGTCGGAACTTTAAAATCAATTGCCATCCAAGATTCCGATGCAATTAATCTGTTGATCGAAGGAGACTTTCGGTACAACAAATTTGCATCTTTAATTAGTGGGATGGTGGATTATTTTCTGTTTGTGAAGGCTAGAAAGTTGATCAGTCCAAAGCAGATTTTTGGTTTTGATATACAGATGAAATCAAAATTAACTGAGGCGTTATTTCCCAATTTGTCTACGCCAGATGATTTTTTTCTTTCGGGAACAATAAGTTCTGATGTGAAAGAAACTGCGGTAGTCTTTGACATTCCCGTTTTGTTGTTTAAAAAGTATAAATTTAAAGGCTTACACTTTGAAACAGATTCAAATAACCCAATCTATACAAGCTTCATGTCAGCGGATCAAATTCGAATTGGAGCAGTAGAAACCAATGATCTTTTCTTGATCTCATCTCCAAAAAACAAGAAAAATCAAATTCGATTAGAAGGCATTTTAGGAACTATAGCATCGAATACGTTTGAAGCAAACTTAAGCTACACTCAAGATAATACTTCAACCGTAATTGACATCAATGAATTCACGCTTAAAAACGACACTATCGTTTGGAAACTGGAGCGAACGAAGGGGAATCAAATAGTTTACGATTCAAAAGCACAAACCTACAATGTCAACCCGATTGCGATTGCAAATTCTGAACAGCGCATGCAATTAGCTGGAAAGTACCATTCAAAAAATGAATTCGACTTTCAATTGGATCTAAAGGATGTAGCCTTAGCACCTTTCTTACCACTTTCTGATACGTATGAGATACAAGCAGATTTAGATTCCAACATCAGTTTTTACAAAACCCCAATTCGTAACGACGCTTCTCTAAACATAACCTTATCCGATCTGATAGTCAATGACGTGGAAATGGGAGATTTGATGATTAATTCTTCAGGAAACACTGTTCTGAATTCTTACAGAAATGAGTTAACGCTTGTAAAGGACAAAACTAAAAAACTTGCAGTGACCGGTGGAGTTCTTGTTCACAACAAGCGAACTTCTTTAGATTTAGATGTCGAGATGAATTCCCTCGATATGTCTTTTCTTTCTAGATTAGGAAAAGGGAAAATTACAGAGATAAAATCCCTTTTGACTGGTGAATTTAATCTTTGGGGTCCGTTAGATGATTTGACCCATATTGGGAACCTGACGCTGGATGGTTTTAATTTGAGAATCCCCTTCACCAATACGACATATGGCCTTGAAGAATCAACTAAACTTATCTTGTCTGGGCAAGAAATTAAATTGGTATCGACTTCTTTTTTTGATCAAACGCGAGAGACGGAGGGACAATTGAAAGGAACCATTGATCATCTCAATTTTAAGGATTGGTCCTTGGATATGGCGATCAATTCTGATCGTTTGTTGTTGATGAATCGCAAGAAGGAAAAAGGATCCTTGTTTTACGGATCGGGATATCTAGAAGGCGATATTCATATTCATGGCCCTACAAAAAATCTAATGATCGATGTTGATGGTGCAACTGCAGAAGGCACTTCTATTTTGATACCATGGGAAGAAAACACGGGACTTGCTGATGTTTC
>CBFHHG010000029.1:9460-20401 GCA_965655585.1 Candidatus Arcticimaribacter sp.
ATTCATCGACTTTGTACCAAAAACTGATCTCAATAAATCCATTACTGAAGTTGAAGAAGAATTTCAAGAGATTACCATTTCTAGGGGGTTGGAAATGACTTTTGACTTGGATGTAAACAATAAGGCAGCTGTAGAGATTGTTGTCGATCAGGTTTCTGGAAGCACACTCACGGGAAGAGGTTCTGGAAATTTACTGATGGAAACCAACACCGATGGAAAATTTAATATGTGGGGAGACTTTATTGCCTATGATGGGGTTTATAATTTTAAAAACTTTGGGTTAATTGACAAAAAGTTTAATGTGAATCCAGGAGGAACTATTGTCTGGGAGGGAGACCCGCTTGAAGCTCAAATGAACATTGAAGCTGTCTACGAAGTCCCGGGAGGAGCCAATCCCGCTTTACTTGTAGATAATCCCAATTTTAATAAAAAAATCCCAACCAATGTATTGATTAAATTAGAAGGAAGTTTATTAAAACCCGATAACCCTGGATTTGAAATAAATTTTCCCAATACCAGCGGTATTGTTACTTCAGAGATTAATTACCGACTTGCAGATCAACAACGAATGCAACTTCAAGCGATTTCATTGCTTTCTCAAGGTCTTTTTGTGAGCGATGTTTCCTTTTCCACCCAAGGGATTGCAAACAATTTATATGAAAAGGCCTCCGATGTTTTGAGTTCTTTGATCGGAGAGGGAGATGGGAAGCTGAATTTTGGATTAAACTACCTTAAGGGAGATGAACGACCTGATCTTGATATTCGGTCTCAAGATCGGATTGGTGTTACCTTTGTAACACAGATTAGCGATAAGATTTTATTGAATGGTAAAATTGGTGTTCCAGTAGGCGGGGTAGAGGAAACCCTCATTGTTGGTGATGTGCAGATCGATTTTATTTTGAATGAAGAAGGCACACTGAAGGCAAAAGTATTTAATAAAGAAAATGAATTCCGTTACATCAGTGACGACTTGGGTTATACTCAAGGTGTAGGGCTCTCGTACCAAGTCGACTTCAGGACATTTGAAGGGCTTATCCAAAAAATTATTTCAAAAAATAATAAAAAATCCACAGAAGCGAAATCTGAATGATCTATTGAATTCCATCCAATTATTGTTCGTGATTTTAAAAAACTAAATCGATTTTGTTACAAAAATCTGATGTAGGCGAGCCAAACACTAATTTATACTATGTTTTGATTAAATTTACCTGATTATTAAAAACATGAAAAATCAACCCAAGAAAATAGCCGTTTTAACCTCTGGAGGTGATGCTCCTGGAATGAATGCTGCACTTCGTGCTGTTGTTCGTGCCAGCGTATATTATGGTATTGAATGTTATGCTATTCATCAAGGATATCAAGGGCTTATTGATAATGAATTTGAATTGATGAATGCTCGAAGCGTAAACAACATCATCAATAAAGGAGGAACAATTATTCGTTCTGCTCGTTGTTTGGAGTTCAGAACTCCAGAGGGGCGCAAACTTGCCCATGAAAACCTTAAGAAAGCAGCAATTGATGCTATGGTTGTGATTGGTGGTGACGGGTCGTTTACTGGAGCCATGATTTTTCAAGAAGAGCACAATTTCCCTGTTATCGGTATTCCAGGAACTATCGACAATGATATTTTTGGAACGCGCTATACCCTAGGTTACGATACCGCTATTAATACGGTTGTCGAAGCTATTGATAAAATAAGAGATACAGCCAGTTCTCACAACCGCCTCTTTTTTGTTGAGGTGATGGGGCGTGATGTCGGACATATTGCGTTAAACTCAGGTATTGGTGCAGGAGCAGAGGAAATCCTCATCCCTGAAGAAAACCTCGGTTTACCTCGTTTATTAGAGTCTTTGAAAAAGAGTGAGAAATCAGGAAAGTCATCTAGTATTGTTGTGGTAGCAGAAGGCGATAAGACAGGAAAAAATGTATTTGAAATAGCTTCTTATGTAGAACAAAACTTACCTTATTACGAGGTTCGAGTATCTGTACTTGGTCATATGCAACGCGGAGGATCTCCAAGTTGTTTTGATCGTGTTTTAGCTTCTCGAATGGGTGTTTTTGCAGTAGAATCTCTATTGGAAGGCAAATCAAATGTAATGGTGGGTGTGATCGATGACAATATGATTCTGACCCCCCTTGAAAAAGCAATAAAAGGTAAATCTGAAATAAATGAAAACTTAATCAAAGTATCGGATATACTTTCAATATAATAATCTAGTAACCTTATTTATAATAACCTAAACAATAAAACAATTAAATTATGTCCTTAAAAATTGGAATTAACGGATTCGGTCGTATTGGTCGATTAGTATTTCGCTCAGCGATGAAACAAGCAGATGTAACGGTAGTAGGTATCAATGACCTCCTCGAAGTTAAGCACCTAGCATACCTCTTAAAATACGATTCAGTTCATGGAACATATGATGGGACAATTGAAGTTGTTGATAACGATTTAGTAGTTGACGGTCACCGCGTACGTATTACAGCTGAACGCAATCCTGAGGATATTGCTTGGGATGCAGTTGGAACAGATGTTGTAGCTGAATGTACTGGGATTTTCACTACACTTGAAAAAGCACAAACGCACATTACAGCTGGAGCAAAAAAGGTAGTTATTTCTGCTCCATCTGCAGATGCACCAATGTTTGTAATGGGAGTAAACCACAAAGATGCCACAGCTGATCAAAACATAGTATCAAATGCTTCATGTACAACCAACTGTTTAGCGCCTATTGCAAAAGTGTTGCACGATAACTTTACGATTGAAGAGGCACTTATGACAACGGTTCATGCAACTACTGCAACTCAGTTTACGGTAGATGGCCCTTCTAAAAAAGACTTTAGAGGTGGACGTAGTGCATTATTGAATATCATGCCGGCTGCTACGGGTGCTGCTAAAGCAGTAACCAAAGTAATTCCTTCTTTACTAGGGAAATTAACCGGAATGGCTTTTCGTGTTCCAACTGCCAACGTTTCTGTTGTTGATTTAACCGTTAAGGTTGCTCAAACGACCTCTTATGAAGAAATTAAAAAAGTAATGAAAGCTGCTTCTGAAAATGAACTGAAAGGAATTTTAGGTTATACGGACGAAGCTGTAGTTTCTCAAGATTTTGTAGGTGATGCTCGAACTTCTGTTTTTGATGCTGAAGCTGGAATTGAATTGAACGGAAACTTTTTCAAAATTATTTCTTGGTATGACAACGAATGTGGATATTCCAATAAATTAATTGATTTAGCAAAACACGTTAACGCATTATAAAATGTTTTTAATTGTTGATAGTGGGTCGACTAAGACCGATTGGTTTGCAATAGATGATCAAGGTACTGTCTTGTTTTCTACGCAAACCTTGGGTTTAAATCCCCAAGTTCTTTCATCTGCGATACTAACTGAACGAATCATAAACAATTATGATTTGTACCAGAACAGAGATAAAGTCACCAAGCTTTTCTTCTACGGTGCAGGATGTGGAATTGAATCTACAACCAAGAGGATTAGTAAAGTCTTTGAAGAGATTTTTACGAATTGCTCTTTTACTATAAAAGAAGACACTTACGCTGCAGTATATGCATCTGCAGCGATAGGTGTTCCTTCGATTGTCTGTATTTTAGGTACAGGTTCTAATTGCAGTTACTTTGACGGTCATCAGGTGCATCAATACATCACCTCTTTGGGTTATATCCTTATGGATGAAGCGAGTGGTAATTTTTATGGGAAACAGCTCATTAGAGGCTATTATTTCAATGAAATGCCAAAGTATCTTGCCGAAAAATTTGAGCTTGAATTCGATCTTTCAGCTAATACGGTTAAAGAAAACTTATACCGTAAAGAAAATCCAAATACCTACTTGGCACGTTTTGCAAAATTCATGATTGTCCACAAAGATGATCCCTATATGCAAACCATGATACATGAAGGACTAAGACGTTTCATTAGGCATCAGTTGTTTCAGTTCGACAACGCTAAAGATGTTCCAATTCATTTTGTCGGATCTATTTCTTATTTCCTTAAGGATGAGGTTGAATTGATATTGAAAGAATTTGATTTAACCATGGGGACTGTTGTAAAACGACCCATCGATCAATTGGTAAAGTATCATGTAGGTTTATTGGAAACAGAAAAGCAATAAAAAAACCTAGACTACAGCAGTCATTGAGATTTCAACGCGAACAAATTTCGGTAGGTTTGCTACCTCTACTGTTTCTCTTGCAGGTGCTGTTTCTTCGTTGAAATATTTTGCATATACCTGGTTGACTTCTACAAAATTATTCATATCACTTAAGAAGATTGAAGTTTTTACTACATTCTCAAAAGTCATCTGGGCGGCTTCTAATACTGCTTTTAAATTCTCCATTACTTGTAGGGTCTCTTTTTCTAAATCACCTTCAATAAGCTCCATAGTTGCTGGATCAAGTGGGATTTGCCCGGACATATAAAGAACTCCATTTGATAGGACTGCTTGATTGTATGGTCCAATTGGTGCAGGTGCGTTTGGTGTTGTGATTATTTTTTTCATGTTATGGATGTTGTTCATTATAAACGTTTATCAGGCTCATTTCTTTTGTCGTATTTCAAATCGCTCAATAATCCAGATTTTATTCCTATAAAGAAACTCCACGAGCTTCGGTTGCCAAAAGGAACCCAGCTGAAATTTAACTTCCAGCTTTCTAAATCTCTATTGAAGCGAAACTGAGTATAGGTAACTCCTTTTTGTTTAAAGTCATATCCAGATGAAAAGCCAACTGCCCACTTAGGTGTGAGATCCAAGTCACCCGACACCATCAGAGAATTATTTCTAATGTCGTTTTCTCCTCTTGAGTTGCTGTAAGTAATAGAATGCGCAAATTTGATATTCCACGGCAATTTTGTTCGATAGAGACCATCCGGTTCTTCATCCTCTTTTTTCTCTTTTTTGTTTTCCCGAAAGCGTCCATCCGAAAAGTTATTGGCTACACCAAATAAATCATCATCTCGTCCGCCACCAGAAAGGCGTTCATAATCACTTCCCGTAAAAGTATCTTCCTCCTCTTCCTCTTCTTCGTCACCTTCTTTCTTTTCGAAATCTTCGTTAGATAAAGAGAATCCAATGTTCATGTTGGCGCTAGTAAAACGAACTAAACCGCCCCCATTTTTCACATGAAAAGTACTTATTCTCGTGTTGTTTTCATCAATCCCATAAGGATCCATAGTTGCAGCTAAATTGATGCTTACCTCGTCTTTAAAAAAAGAGGCGCCAGTTGTAACTCGAATCGGAGCAAGTTTAAATTCTTCAGCGGTGAGGTTGTAGCTTGTACTGAAGTTTAAATTATTTAAAAGCTTAATTTTTTTTGGTTCTGGATCCAGCGTATCCTTACTCGCAACCTTAGCTTCAAAATTATTACTCAAACTGATTCCCATGGATTTTGATCTTCCGCGTGAGGGTCTTCCGAAAAGAGCATTTTCAAAACGGGTATATTGAGCTTTTGTACCATTAGCATCAATAATATATTCGTCGTAATATCTTTCAAAACTTGGTTGAACACTATAACTTATCGAGGGGCGCATGGTATGGCGAATGGATTGAAGTCTATTTCCTTCTTTGAAATTAAAGGTTCCATAGAACGTAGTACCTACACTAGCACTGTAGTTATATTCCCTAAAAGCAGCAAACCCCTTAAGGGTATCTTTTACTACGCCAGCATCTTCGGTATAGTCATTGTATCGTACAGTATCTGGAGCCCAAATCTCCTTGTAGTTTGCCGAAGTACTTACACTTAGATGTTTTAATACTTTAAAATTGGTGCTTATTGGAATACTGTGCGTAACACCCGATCGCGCATCGTCAAACATTTCTTTCTTAAACAGGAATTCTTCAGTGGTTATGATCCGGCTCTCACCTCGGGTTGAGTATTGAAAGTTGATGTTTTGAATAAAACCTTTCTTGGTTCCTGTTTTGGGTGCAAATGGAAAAATACGTTCCATATTGGCTTGAAAAGTTGGTAAGGTTAAATTGACGGTTTGTGTCTGTGTATTTTGTGAAAGAGCAGAAGTCAGCGAAACATTTACCCGGGGATATTTAGGAAATGTTTTGGAATAAGACACCGAAGAACTCAAGGTGTTGTTTAGGAAATTCGCATCATTTAGCTGGTTAATAGACTGCGCAAAATAAGAACTACTCCCAAGATTTACTGAGGCAGAGAAATTTGAGGTAGGACTCGCTTTAGAATCTCTACGATGTGTCCATCGCAAGTTATATACCGTTGCATTATTGTAATCTGGAAAACCACGTTCTCCGTTAACCAGTTTTTCATATCGAAAACTTAAATTTCCCCCAAACTTGTAATTGACCTTGTATTGGGTATCAAATCGAAGTCCATAACTCCCGTTGGTATAGTAGTCTCCCGTAAAATTGAGGTCAAAATATTGGTTCACGTTCAAGTAGTATCCTCCGTTCTGAATATAATACCCTCGCTGTGCGCTTTCGCCATAGGTTGGAAAAACTACGCCGGACGCCTTTTCGTTTGTTGTAGGGAAGTAAGCAAAAGGAAGTCCGATAGGGGTAGGAACATTGGCAATATAGATGTTGCTAAGTCCAGCAACGATTTTACCACCGGGAACCATCTTACCTTTTCGAATTCGAATATAGTAATCGGGGTTATCTGGATTTGACGAGGTTGTAACCTTTGCATCCTTTATGTAGTAGACCGAATCATTTTCTTTTTTAGTAAAATCAGAAAAGACATTCATACCACCCTGTTCTGTTTTAGAATTCCAGATCAAGGCTTTCTTTGTGTCGAAGTTAAACCGTATAGAATCGGGGTTGACCTCGTTTCCAGCTTGAAGAAATACGGGTTTCTGAGACAAGTTACCCAAGGAATCTGCAATTCTTCCAGCGTAAACTTCGTTTGTGGTGTAATCCAAAACAATAATCCCTGCTTCAAGGCGCATTTCTTCATAGGTCAAAACGGCTTTGTTGTACAAACGTATTTTATTTGCCTTTTGATCGATTTTAACAGAATCTTGGGCATTATAATTGATCAAGTCCAGTAGAAGAGGTTTCTTTTTAGGAATGCTGTCAAGAACTTCGTTTTCGTTGATTTGTTCTAGGCTTAAACTATCTTGAAGTACCTTTTTCTCTTGGGAAAGATCGTTTTGAGCATAGATAAATGGCACCTTCAAAAAAAGTATTAACAATATGACTGAATAAAAAGACTTTGTTTGCAAGGCGATATAGGCTATTTTTGTATAAAATATAACGCGTCAAAATTACATATATTTTTGATGCTTGTTAAGGTTTTTAAGTATTTATTAGGAATGAAATCAGTACAATATTACACCTTGAACATTTTACTGGCAGGCTTTTGCCTACTGGCAAATCATGTGACAGCAAGTATTCAAACCGATTCAAGCCAAGACAAGCCTTTTGTTGTTGTTTTGGATGCTGGTCATGGTGGGAAAGATTCTGGAAATCGAGGGAATGGATATTACGAAAAGAATATAGCACTCAACATCATTTTGCAAATAGGTGAAATCCTAGAAAAGAAACCGAACATAAAGGTTATTTACACGCGCAAAACAGATGTTTTTGTAGACCTAATTGAGCGTGCTCGAATTGCCAATCGAGCAGATGCGGATCTCTTTATTTCGGTTCATTGCGACGCACATACCTCCCAGGCTTATGGCGCGGGTACTTTTGTTTTGGGACTTCATGCCAATCAAAGAAATTTTGAAGTCGCCAAAAAAGAGAATTCCGTTATCTTTTATGAAGAAAATTACGAAGAAAACTACGATGGTTTTGATCCGAATAATCCGGAAAGTGTAATTGGCTTAACTCTAATGCAGGAGACTTATTTGAATCAAAGCATAACAGCGGCCGATGCCATTCAAAAGAGTTTTGTTGCAAACCTAAAGCGAAAAGATAGGACCGTAAAACAAGCAGGATTTGTTGTCTTGAAGTACACCTATATGCCCAGCGTTCTTGTTGAAACAGGTTTTTTGACTAATGTAAAAGAAGGAGCCTATTTAAATTCATCAAAGGGGAAACTCGAAATGGCACAAGCCATTTCTAAAGCGATAATCAATTACAGAAACTCTTTAAATTCTTCAATCAATACCGTCTCTTCTATTGGAGAAATAGATGTTGATGAGAAAACGGAAACTGCTGTTACATCAAATGAAGTTGTTTTTAAAATTCAAATCGCTGCGAGTTCTAAAAAGCTAGAATCAAAAGCCTATAATTTTAAAGGACTGTCTCCTATCTCTCGAGAAAAAGAAAAGGAGTTATATCGCTATTATTACAGCGAGACTACCTCCTATGAAAAAGCAAAAAAATTAAAGAAAAAGGCAAAAAGAAAAGGATATAAGCATGCTTTTATCGTTGCTTTTAAGGAAAATGAAAAAATTAAACTATCTACCGTAATCCCCAACTGATTATTACCCTAAAACCCAAAATAATTATTATTTTTGAATAAAACATACCCGTCTTGATACCATCCAATGAAATCAAAGCTGCGCTATTTGTTCTAATAGGAATTTTCTTGTTCCTAATTGGTTTCAACTTTCTAAACGGTACTTCTTTGTTTAAAAGTGAAAACAATCTTTATGCGGTATATGATCAGGTAGAAGGCCTTCAATCTGGGACAAAAGTTACGGTGAACGGATTGACAGTAGGTAAGGTGAGCTCAATTGATTTTCTCCCTTCTACCAATAGGATTTTGGTTTCGTTTACTGTACGTAACGATCTTGAATTTTCTAAGAATAGTATTGCTGAATTGTATGAAGCCGGCCTTATTGGCGGGAAATCAATCGCCATTATACCAGTCTTCGACGCTGATCGGATTTTAGCTTCTGGTGACACTTTACAAAGCAGAATTAAACCCGGCCTCACGGATGTGATCGGTTCAGAAATAGCACCTCTACAAAAAAGAATAGGCGAACTTTTAATCAATGCCGATACTCTAATTTCGTCATTGAATACCGTTTTGGATGATCAAGCCCAGCAAGGCTTAAATAAGGCAATGACCGATGTGTCTACGACCATAACAAATCTAAACACGGTTTCTGCTGCTCTTTCTAAAATCCTAATCAAACAAGAATCGAACATCAATCAAACTTTTGATAACCTGGCGCAAGCCTCCGTTAATTTGAATCAAATTTCGGACTCTCTTTCTCAGGCAAACTTGAAAGGCATGGTGACTCAATTTGAAACAGCTGCTTCTAGTTTGAATTCAATTCTCAAATCAATGGAGCAGGGTGAGGGTAGTATTGGAAAATTGATCCATGACGATGCCTTATACAATAATCTAGAAGCAAGTACCAAAGAAGTCGAATTATTGATTAAGGATTTAAAAGAACACCCCAAGCGATATGTTCATTTTTCTCTCTTTGGGAAGAAAGACACTCCTTACGTATCCGAAGATAAAAATTAACCCACTATGATTTTTGAATTTTTACCAAATGTTTTTTTTGTTTTTCTTTTGCTTACTGCAACTGTCATCTTCACAAAAAACATTCTAAAAATCAAGAACAACATCAAGCTTGGTAAAGTAATTGATCGCAATGATAAGAAGGCCGAACGCTGGAAGAACATGGCACGAATTGCTCTCGGGCAGTCCAAAATGGTTAAGCGCCCAATTGCGGGTCTATTGCACGTAGTTGTTTATGTCGGTTTTTTAGTAATTAACATTGAGTTACTTGAAATTATAGTAGACGGTATTTTGGGTACCCATCGAATTTTCGCACCCTTTTTGGGTAGCTTTTATGATGTTTTGATAGCCACCTTTGAAGTTTTTGCATTTTTAGTTCTTATTGCGGTTATTATTTTTTGGATGAGACGGAATGTGATTCGATTGAATCGATTCTGGAAAAAGGAGATGATAGGATGGCCAAAATTAGATGCGGATTTGATTTTGTATTTTGAGATCGTGCTGATGTCCTTGTTTTTGACGATGAATGGAGCCGACTATTATATTCAAACTAATTTCCCAGAGGCTACGCATTATCTACAAGCTGGTTCTTTTCCCATAAGTCAATACCTTTCATCCCTTTTTAGTGGGATGCCCCTAGATTCAGTTGTTTTACTTGAACGAATTGCTTGGTGGATGCACATTGTGGGAATTTTTATTTTCTTAAATTATTTATACTATTCCAAGCACTTACATATACTCCTAGCTTTTCCGAACACCTATTTTGCTAATTTAAATGCTAAAGGGGGCTTTGCAAACAACCCATCGGTAACCGCTGAGGTACAATTGATGCTGGACCCAGATGCAGACCCATATGCGGTTCCAGAAGAATCTTCTGATGAACCTGATAAATTCGGGGCTTCTGACGTAATGGACCTGAATCGTGTTCAATTATTGAACGCGTATACCTGCACCGAGTGTGGACGATGTACGAGCGAGTGTCCGGCAAATCAGACTGGGAAAATGCTCTCTCCAAGAAAGATAATGATGGATACCCGAGATCGTCTGACCGAAGTAGGTGATAACATTCAAAAAAACAAAGGAGTTTTTGTTCCCGACGGGAAACAACTACTCAACGATTATATTTCCCCTGAAGAATTATGGGCTTGTACTTCTTGTAATGCTTGCGTGGAAACCTGTCCAATCGACATCGATCCGCTTTCTATAATAATGAATATGCGTCAGTATTTGGTCATGGAAGAATCAGCAGCTCCAACAGACCTAAATAACATGATGGGGAATATCGAAAATAACGGGGCACCTTGGCCCTTTAACCAACAAGACCGAAACAATTGGGTTCAAGACCTTTAATTTTAAAATCAAGAAAAAATGCACAAAGAAGAAGCGGAAAATTATTTACACAAGAAAGTTGAAAACGGAGAAGATGTCAGTCCAGTTTTACCAGAAGGGATCAAAAATTATTTGATCGATATTGATGGGACTATTTGTGATGATATTCCAAACGAAGAACCCGAACGTATGGAAACAGCAGAATTGTAT